>JAPLBI010000196.1 GCA_026392815.1 Actinomycetota bacterium | reverse complement strand
TCGGTGCATACCTTGCAGGTGCAATCGGCACCGGAACACTTATGGCCGTCTTCCTTTCAAACTCAGGCGGAGCTTGGGATAACGCAAAGAAGATGGTTGAAGATGGAAATTACGGCGGCAAGGGCTCTGATGCCCACGCTGCAACGATCGTTGGTGACACTGTCGGAGATCCATTTAAGGACACTGCCGGCCCTGCAATCAACCCACTTATCAAGGTTATGAACCTTGTGGGCTTGTTGATTACACCTGCGATTGTAAGTTTCGCACTTCCAACTCAGCAATCAACTTCGCTCATCATTTCACTCGTTGCAGTCGCCTTGATTATCGGTGCGTTAATTCGCAACCGACGCCAAGCAACTTCAATCGAATACTAAGAGAAGTACTTCCCCACTCTTAGGGATGATTTAGGAATAGATGGCAAAAGACCTGAAAAAGTTGGTGATCGTTGAATCACCAGCTAAGGCGCGCAAGATTGGCGACTACCTTGGCGATGGTTACATCGTCGAGGCTAGCGTCGGCCATATTCGCGATCTTCCGCAGCGTGCAGCAGACATTCCTAAAGAGGTAAAGAAGCTTACTGGCAACAGATGAAGACCGCGAAGGCGAAGCGATTGCCTGGCACTTAGTTGAAGTACTTGAACCAAAGATTCCAATTAAGCGCATGGTCTTCAATGAAATTACCAAGGAAGCGATTCAGGCTGCGGTAGAAAATACTCGCGATCTGGATTACAACTTAATTGATGCCCAAGAAACTCGTCGCGTGCTAGACCGCCTATTCGGCTACCGACTTTCTCCAGTTTTGTGGAAGAAAGTTATGCCACGTATCTCTGCGGGACGCGTGCAATCAGTTGCTACCAAGTTAATTGTTGAAAAAGAACGCGAACGCATGGCCTTTATCTCATCTTCTTGGTGGGATCTAAATGCAACTTGCGAACTCGGCTTCACCGCTCGCCTGCTTTCAGTAGAAGGCAAGAAAGTAGCGTCAACAAGTGACTTTGGAGCCGATGGCGCCGTTAAAGAAAAGTCCCTCGAAAACATCTTGCTCCTTGATGAAAAGTCCGCGCACGCACTTGTTGATTCGCTTAAATCAACTGCGCTAACTGTTAAATCAATGGAGGAATCTCCACGCACCGAACGCCCTAAGCCACCATTTACAACTTCCACCATGCAGCAAGATGCAGGTTCACGACTTGGTTGGGGCGCACAGATCACAATGCGCATCGCACAACGCTTGTACGAAAACGGTTACATCACCTATATGCGTACCGATTCAATTAACCTTTCCGCGCAAGCAATCAACGCCGCACGCGCCGCTGCAAAATCTCTTTACGGCGCCGACCACGTCGCCGATGCACCCCGCGTTTATCAAGGTAAATCCAAAAACGCTCAAGAAGCGCACGAAGCAATTCGCCCAGCAGGAGATGCCTTTAAAACTCCCGGCGAACTTGCCCCAGAACTTTCCCGCGATGAATTCGCACTCTATGACCTCATCTGGAAGCGCACCGTTGCTTCCCAAATGGCCGATGCTAAAAAAATGCAGATGCGCGTTGACTTCGATGCCAGGACATCAGATGGCAAAGAAACAATCTTCCGCGCTAACGGCAGCGTAATTACCTTCCCTGGATTCCTTGCCGCATACGACGACATCGTCGATGAAAACACCAAGGTCGATGAAGAAGCCACCGATAAGCGCCTTCCTGCAATGTCAGTTGGCCAATCGATCAAGGTCAGCGAATACAACTGCGAAGGCCACGACACCAAGCCTCCTGCTCGTTACACCGAACCAACTCTCGTTAAGAAACTCGAAGAACTGGGCATTGGTCGTCCATCAACATTTGCATCCATCATTCAAACAATTCAAGATCGCGGTTACGTTTACAAACGCGGTCGCGCACTTGTTCCAACATTCTTAGCCTTCTCAGTTACCGGCCTTCTCGAAACCCACTTCACCAAGCTCGTGGATTACGACTTCACGGCCAGCATGGAAGAAGACCTCGACAAGATCGCAGCCGGTGAAGCCGGCCGCGTTGATTGGCTCCGCGATTTCTATTACGGCGTAGACGGACAACCAGGACTTGATGAATTGTCACTTGATCTTGGCGGCATCGATGCTCGCGCAACAAACACCATGAATTTATCTGACACCATCGAAATCCGCGTTGGACGCTACGGCGCTTACTTGCAAGAAAATATTCCAGATCAAGATCGCAAACTTGCAAACATCCCTGAAGAACTTGCACCCGGTGACTTAAAACTTGAAAAAGCGATCGAACTTCTCGCAGCTCCATCAGGTGAACGCGAACTCGGCACGGATCCAAGCACCGGCCTTGAAGTTATTGCTAAGTCAGGACGCTTTGGTCCGTACATCACTGAAGTCTTCCCAGAAGCGCCCGTCGAACTAGATGATAAAGGCGAACCAAAGAAGAAGCGCAAGAAGAAAGATGCACCGAAACCAAAGACCGCATCTCTTCTCTCCACAATGACTCTCGACACCATCACAATCGATGATGCGCTAAAACTTCTCTCACTTCCACGCATCCTTGGCACAAACTCCGCCGGTGAAGATATAACTATTCAAAACGGTCGCTACGGCCCATACCTAAAGGCTGGCGTTGATTCACGCACGCTTACAAGCGAAGATCAACTCTTCTCA
>JAPLBI010000156.1 GCA_026392815.1 Actinomycetota bacterium | reverse complement strand
TCTGAGGCCGCTGGATTTATCTCAGCCACGGTCGGCCAGAATTTAGATGAGCCAACCCTCTGGGTTCTAACCACCGAATGGGAGAACGTCGGCTCTTATCGCAGGGCGCTGAGTTCAACCCGTGCCAAGTTAGAGGCGATTCCAGTGCTGGCTCGCGCAATCGATGAACCCCGCGCCTACGAGTAAACTAAGCACACGCTTGCAACGACCGTTGCCTTTCGCCGACAGCCAGCCGGAGCTATTCGCTTTTCACCGGCTAAGAAACTTAGCCGGATGGAGAATTAAGAGTGGCCGTAGATCGTTTAGAAAATATAGTTTCCCTCGCCAAGCGACGTGGATTTGTTTATCCCTCATCAGAAATTTACGGCGGACTTCGCGCCTCTTGGGATTACGGCCCGTTAGGCGTTGAACTTAAGAACAATGTAAAGCGCCAATGGTGGAAATCGATGGTGATGGGCCGCGAAGATGTTGTCGGCCTCGACTCATGTGTGATCTTGGCGCGCGAAGTCTGGGAAGCATCCGGACATGTTGCAACATTTAGCGATCCGCTTACCGAATGTACTGCTTGCAATAAGCGTTACCGTGCAGACCATCTTGAAGAAGCATATGAGGCAAAGCATAAGAAGAAGCTTGAATCACTTGCCGATATGAACTGCCCAGCTTGCGGCAATAAAGGCCAGTTCACAACTCCAAAGCAATTCTCTGGTCTGCTAAAAACATTCCTTGGACCTGTTGAAGATGAATCAGGACTTGCTTATCTACGCCCTGAAACTGCGCAAGGAATCTTTATCAACTTTGATCAGGTAATGACGACATCACGCCGCAAGCCACCATTTGGTATCGGCCAGATCGGAAAATCATTCCGTAACGAAATTACCCCTGGAAACTTTATCTTCCGTACGCGCGAATTCGAGCAGATGGAGATGGAGTTCTTCGTAGTACCTGGAACCGATGAAGATTGGCACCAGTACTGGATCGATACTCGTCTTGCTTGGTACAAGGACCTAGGAATCAATCCTGATCGCTTGCGTATCTATGATCATCCAAAAGAAAAGTTATCCCACTACTCAAAGCGCACCGCAGATATTGAATACAAGTTTGAATTTTCTGGCACTGAATGGGGCGAGCTTGAAGGTATTGCTAACCGCACCGATTTCGATCTAAAGGCTCACTCTGCTGCATCAGGTAAGGATCTTTCTTACTTTGATCAAGAGAAGAACGAACGCTGGACACCTTATGTAATCGAACCCGCAGCAGGTGTTGACCGCTGCGCACTTACCTTCCTTATGGATGCTTTCACAGAAGATGAAGCGCCAAATGCCAAGGGTGAGATGGAAAAGCGTGCGGTACTTAAGCTAGATCACCGTTTAGCTCCAGTTAAGGCTGCAGTATTGCCACTTTCTCGTAACGCTGATCTTTCGCCAAAGGCCCGCGATCTCGCTGCGCAATTGCGTAAGAACTGTTGCATCACCATCGACTTCGAAACACTTGATGATCAAGCTGTAACAATTCGCGATCGTGACACTATGGCGCAAGAGCGAATTGCTATTGATCAAGTAGAAGCGTGGCTTGCTCCACGACTTTTGGGTTGCTAACAAGTGTCGCCAACCCGTCATCTACTAGGTTGCTAATTCGTGTCGTTAACCCTGCCGCTAGCAAGTGGTGACCATGTAATCGATCCACCGGTGGTTCTTGCTCCGATGGCTGGTATTACCAACTCTGCTTTTCGTGCACTCTGTCGCGAACAAGGCGCTGGGTTATTTGTCTCGGAAATGGTTACTGCACGGGCTTTGATTGAGAGACGGCCAGATACCTTGCGCATGATCGCTCCCGGCGCCGGAGAATGGCCGCGTTCGGTTCAGTTGTACAGCGTTGATCCACACACGATGCGCGCAGCAGTAACGATGATCGGTAAAGAGAATTTAGCCGATCACATCGATATGAACTTTGGTTGTCCGGTTCCGAAGGTAACTCGCAAAGGCGGGGGAGCCGCTCTTCCTTACAAGCGAAAATTATTTTCATCAATCGTTGATGCGGCGGTACAAGCGGCAAAGCCATTTGGAATTCCGGTGACGGTAAAAATGCGCATTGGTATTGATACCGATCACCACACATATTTAGAAGCTGCCAAGTCAGCTTCAGATAGCGGCGTTGCCTGGGTTGCACTTCATGCACGCACCGCAGAACAAATGTATGAAGGAAAAGCTGATTGGTCGGCTATCGCGCGCTTAGTTGAACATTTAAAACCAACCGGAACTCCAGTGCTTGGAAATGGCGATATCTGGTCAGGCGCTGATGGCATAGCGATGATGGAACAGACAGGTTGTGCGGGTGTTGTTGTTGGTCGCGGATGTTTAGGGCGACCTTGGTTATTTGCCGATCTTGTTGAATCCTTTAAGGGCGGCGATACGCGAGTCCTGCCATCGCTCTTTGAAGTTCGCGAAGTTATGTTCCGTCACGCTGAGTTAATCGTGGATTACTTTGAATCCGAAGATCGCGGTTGTCGCGATCTGCGCAAACATATGGCTTGGTATTTAAAGGGCTTTAGAGTTCCAAGTGAGCTCCGCCGTCAATTCGGAATGCATTCATCTTTAGCCGAACTTCGCACTCTGCTAGATCAGTTAACAGATCAGCCATATCCAGTTGAAGTCGCCGAAAAACCACGTGGTCGCGTCAGCCATGGCCGTCCACCAACCCTTCCAGATGGTTGGTTGCTAGATCCAGATGAAGATGTCTCTGTTGAATTAGAAGATGCGTTTTCGGGCGGATGATCTTCTTTAAAATAATTCGCCGCGTAATTGCTGCCGTACTTTTAATTGTTATCGCGGTTCCGCTCTATGCCTTAGGCGTGACCTGGCAAGCAGCAAATAATCCGCTGACTCGCAAGGGCGATGTAATAGTTGTATTAGGTGCAGCGCAGCTAAATGGACGACCAGGTGAAGTACTTGAAGCGCGCCTGCAAGAGGCGAAACGAATTTATGAACTCGGTCTAGCACCACAAATCATTACCGTTGGCGCTGGCGCTCCTGGTGATCGCACAACAGAGGCAGCATCTGGAAAGTATTGGTTATCAAAAAATGGAGTTAAATCGCGCTATGTAACTTCACTAGAAGTAGGACGCGATACCTGGGTCTCAACGGAAAACTATGTAAAGTTTATGAAGGTCAAAGATTGGAAAGATGTAATCATCGTTACCGATCCATTTCATTGTCGTCGCGCGATGACGATGGCTAATGATTTAGGGGTGGTTGCAACCTGCTCGCCGGTAAAGACTGGTCCGAACTCCTTAGAAAAATCAGGAAAGCGCTACTTAGTGCGGGAAACCGGGGCTTATCTTGCCTATGTGACCTTAGGCAGACGCGGCATTCATATCAGCGATCATTTAGGGTAGGGCTATGAGCAGCGGTACAGAGAATTACTCAGAGAAAGATCAAGAGCGCTTTCTCTTTGAACCTGCCAAGCGCGCAGGTCGTACCGAATTTATGCGCGATCGCGCACGCGTTATTCACTCAGCAGCGCTTCGTCGCCTAGCTGCTAAAACTCAAGTGGCAGTGCCTTGGGAGAATGATTTTCAACGTACTCGCCTTTCACACTCATTAGAGTGTGCGCAGATCGGTCGCGAACTCGGTGAATCACTTGGTGCAGATCCTGATTTACTCGAAACTGCTTGCCTATCGCATGATTTAGGCCATCCACCATTTGGCCACAACGGTGAAGAAGCTCTCGCGGAAGTTGCCAAAGACTTTGGAGGCTTCGAAGGAAATGCTCAAAGTTTTCGCTTACTAACTCGCATCGAAGCAAAGACCA
>JAPLBI010000031.1 GCA_026392815.1 Actinomycetota bacterium | reverse complement strand
GGTACCTTCCATAGCGCCGTTAGTGTCATAAGAAACTGGCTTCTCACCTGAGAAGATCTTCTTCGACTGTTCCAACATTGCTGGATATGGATCCGCTGAGTAGTACTTATCAGATGAGATCTTTGCCTTCCAAAGTGCATTTCCCTTTTGCGATGCTGGGAATGTTGGAGCGCCCTTTGAGCCATCTGGGTTATTAACATCAACGACGTTGCGCTTGTCGCTAACCATGAAGATTGCAAATGCGAGAGCTTCCTTTGGATACTTAGAGTGTGGAGATACGGTGTAAATTCCGCCGCCCCATTCACCTGAGTAGTTAACCTTCTCGCCAGCCCACATTGGCATTGGTGCAGCAGTGATCTGACCTGCTGGAACTGCCCATGATGATGCTGGACGGATTACGAATTCACCGAACCATGATGGTCCGATAGTCATAACGACCTTGTTGGCCTGTCCGTAATCCTTGATGAAGTCAGCATCCCATGGAGCTGAAGTCGACATAACGCCGGAATCGATCATTGGCTGCAAGAGTGCGGTTGCGCGTGTGCACTTAGGTGACTTAGGTGCAATCTTTACAGCTGTTGCAGATGTTGCCTGGTTAACAGGGCACTGTGATGGCCATAGGTATGAAGAGTAAACTCCCTGCGCACCTAGAGCACCTAGTGAATAACCTGGGTGGTTCTTTGCAATATCTGCACCGATCTTTGCGAATTCATCCATTGTCTTAGGGACTGTGTATCCGAAGTCCTTCATCAACTTTGTATTTACCCAAAGTACGGTCTGTGCAAGGTCATTCTTGACGCAGTAGTACTTGCCGTCTGAACCCTTACACCACTGGTTTCCTGCTTCCATATCTTTCCAGAATGATGCAGGTGCGTACTTATCAAGTGCAAGCGCGTTGTCTGCATCCTTTAGTACTGATACGTCATTTGGTGGACCGAATACAACATCTGGCCAACCCTTTTTAACGCGGTTAAATAATGAAACTTTCTGTACGAGATCTGCCTGTGCGTGAAGTTCCACTTTTACGTCGACAGTCTTCTTCATGATTTGTGCGTACAACTTGGCTCCCGGTAGACGCGGTGCATCTACCCAGATTGTGATCGAAGGCTTTGCTGCTTGCGCAGGCATGGCCATCACTGTTGTACCTGCAATTGCAAACGCACCAGCGATTGCAATTAGTGAGTACTTCTTCTTCTTCAAGGTATCCCCCTTTTTTAGTCTGGCGCCGGCTCCTAGTTGCCGTTCTGACCAGTTGCGGAAATACTAGGGGTGCAAATACTATTTCGTATAGTATTTCCAACTTATCTTTTTGATATCTTTTTCAAAGGCTCGAAGAGAGGCCAAGCGTGAAAATTACCAACGTTGAAGTGATTTTGGAAGAACGTCCCGGATTCACCCCCGCCTTCGTGTGGCGCGATCGAATTCCGGGTTCTGAAGGTTCATCCCTTGGGGCATGGTTGGCCATCGAAACCGATGCCGGAATTACCGGCTTTGCCTCATCCAATCGCGGTGTAATTCTTCAAGATTATGTGAACCGTCGTTTCCGCCCTGAGTTGATCGGGCAAGATCCTTTGCAACGCGAACATTTATGGGAACGCGCTTGGGAGTTAGACCGCATCGAAAGATTTGCTCCAAATTTAACCCACTTAGTTGATGTAGCTCTTTGGGATATTGGTGGAAAACAAGCCGGACTTCCAGTTCATCAATTGCTTGGTGGCTATCGCACTTCGCTTCCTGCATATGCATCAACAGTTACTTACTCATCAATTCCAGAATTTCTAGATATCGCAGACCAAGCACTTGCACTTGGTTATCCGATGATTAAGTTGCATGCCTTTGGCGATGCCAAGAAAGATGCGCAGCTCTGCTTAGCTCTTCGCGATCACGTTGGCCCTGATATCGAATTAATGTATGACGGATCTGCAGCATTTGATTTACAAGATGCGGTTTATCTCGGCCATGCTTTAGATGAAGCAAACTATCTTTGGTATGAAGAGCCAATGCGCGAATTTAGCGTCACTGCCTACAAGTGGTTAGGTGAACGAGTTCGCGTTCCATTACTACTAGGTGAAGTAACCGACGGTTCACACATGAACGCAGGTGATTTCGTTGCCACGGGTGTTGCAACCAGTCTGCGCACTAGTACCTTCTTAAAGGGTGGATTTACCGGTGCAATGCGTATCGCTCACCTTGCGGATGCCTATCACTTACGCGCAGAAGTTCACGGTATGGGCTTAGAAAGTGCACATTTGTGTATGGCAATTAAGAACACAACTGCTTACGAATCACTAGTTTGGGGAAATCCAATCACGCGCGAAGCACTCGTTCATGCTGACGGCCGCGTACATGCTCCAACTGCGCCAGGCGTGGGATATGAGACTCTCTGGAAAGAAAATGGAATTCCTAAAGGCCTAGAGAAATACGTGAAGTAATGCCGAAGATAACTGGGGTCGAAACCTTCGACGTTCGCTTTCCAACCTCTAAATCTCTAGATGGCTCCGATGCCATGAACCAAGATCCTGATTACTCCGGTGCTTATCTACGGATTAATACCGATGCTGGCGTTCATGGTGACTCACTTGTATTCACAATTGGTCGCGGTAACGAAGTTCAGCTCAAGGCTATTGAAATACTCTCGGAGAAAATCGTCGGCATCAATACATCTGAAGCACTACAAAACATTGGAGAAATTGCTCGTCAATTATCTGGAGATTCACAACTTCGCTGGCTGGGGCCTGATTATGGTGTGTTCCATATGGGCGCGGGCGGTGTTCTAAATGCGCTTTGGGATTTATTTGCTAAGCAACGAAATGTTCCACTTTGGAAATTGCTCTCGGATCTTTCTCCACAAGCAATCGTTAACGCAATTGACTTTAGGTATATAACCGATGCGATAACTAAGCAGGAAGCGCTCGACATTTTATATCGCCAAGCGGATTACAAGTCAGATAACGAAGCAAAGTTACGCAAAAACGGCGTTCCGGCCTACACCACCTCCCCTGGTTGGCTGGGCTACACCGATGAGAAGATGCTCAAACTTACGCAAGAAGCGATGGATCAAGGCTTCAAACTTCTTAAATATAAGTGCGGTAAATCGCTCGAAGATGACCAACGTCGCCTTCGCAAGGTGCGCGAACTAGTTGGACCTGATTTTGCGATAGCCATTGATGCCAACCAAGTCTGGGATGTCAATGATGCGATCACTTGGATCAATCAACTAAAGGAGTTCAAACTAACCTGGGTAGAAGAGCCAACTTCGCCAACCGATGTAGTCGGCCATGCCAAGATTGCCGCGGGGATCGCCCCAACTCGAGTGGCAACCGGTGAAATGGCTGGATCACGCATCATCTTTAAGCAGCTGCTGCAAAGTAAGGGCTTTTCGGTGATGCAGATCGATGCCACTCGCGTTGCAGGTGTGAATGAAAATCTTGCAAACATTTTGATGGCTGCCAAATTTGGTGTTCCAGTCTGCCCTCATGCTGGTGGTGTTGGACTATGCGAAATGGTGCAGCACCTCGCAATGTTCGATGCAGTTGCGGTAACGGGTCATCATCCTGGTCGAGTTGTGGAATTCGTTGATCACTTGCATGAACATTTTGTTGTTCCAACCGATATACAAAATGGCAATTACATGGCACCGTTATCACCCGGAGCGGGTGCTGAAATACATCAAGCAAGTATCGATGAGTTCAAATTCCCATCCGGGACTTACTGGAAGAATGGAGCATGAGCATGAGCACTGAATTTAAAGGTCTCACTGCCGTAGTCACTGGAGCTGGTTCAGGTATTGGCCTGTCGGTGGCGCGAATGCTCTCGGAATCTGGATCGAAAGTCTTCGGCTTAGATCTCAGCGCTGGTGATATGGGAACACATGCAACTTTTATTCCATGCGATGTATCGGATCCTTCGAAAGTTGCTGCAGCATTTAACGAGATTGCGAAAGCAACTGATGTCATTGATATCTTGGCAAATAACGCAGGCGTTGGCGCAATCGGATCAATCACCGATGCCAAAGAAGAAGAATGGACCAAAGTCTTCGGAGTTAACGTATTTGGTATGGGACGTGTTAGCGCCGCAGCAATGCCATTTCTAAAAAAGAGCAAGGTGGCATCAATTGTTAATACCTGCTCAATTGCAGCCACTGCCGGGCTTCCCCAACGCGCGGTTTATTCTGCGAGTAAAGGTGCTGTTCTTTCGCTAACCCTTGCTATGGCAGCTGATGGAATTCCTGACAATGTTCGCGTCAACTGCGTAGCGCCAGGAACAGCCGACACGCCTTGGGTTTCCCGTT
>JAPLBI010000024.1 GCA_026392815.1 Actinomycetota bacterium | reverse complement strand
TTGCATTAGCCCGATTGTTGAATATGGAAGACGTGTAGTAGATCCGTTAAACAACAGCAAAGGAATGGCGGTAACTGCGCCCGCACTAATCAAGAGAATAGTTAAACCTGCGCCGCTGCCAAACTGTCCTTCGCCCTTAGATCCAATAAAGATGAGATATCCGCAGTAAGGAATAAAGGCGATCATTGTTTCGATCGCCAGGCCTTCTAGCGCACCAAGACCGAGTTGTTTCTTAACAAGTCCATAAGTTCCCCACGAAAGGGCAAGCCCCAAAGCAACCCAAGGCAGACGACCGTAATCGACGGTAAGGATGATGACACCCACAGTTGCAATTGAAACTGCTACCCATTGAAGCCGGCGCATCTTCTCTTTCAACAAAATCACACCGAAGGCGATGATTATCAAAGGGTTTATGTAATAACCAAGTGAAGCCTCAACAACGTGCCCGTTATTGGTTGCCCAGATATAAATCAGCCAGTTAATTGAGATCAGAACTGAGGCAAGGAATAACTTGATTGCAACCTTCGGGCGGCGGAAAGTGGCCAAGGTCGATTTAAGGGCATGAGTTATGGCCAGAACAATTACACAGAAGATCAAAGTCCAGACAGCTCGGTGCGAAACTATTTCAAGTGGGTTAGCAGGCTCTAGCAGCGGCCAATAGAGCGGGAACATTCCCCACAAGACATATGCGCTAACCCCATAAATGAGGCCGAGCTTCTGCTTTTTCAATTAACGGAAATTCACAAATTGAACTGCGAACTCCCACTTACCTTCTTTGATCATCGCCATCGTGGCTTGCAGGTCATCACGGCTCTTACTGGTGACGCGTAGTTCATCTCCTTGGATCTGAGATTTAACTGACTTTGGACCCTCATCACGCAAAAACTTAGCGATCTTCTTCGCGTTCTCTGTAGAGATACCTTCTTTAAGCGGGCAAGAGATCTTGTAGATCTTTCCAGAAAGTTGTGGCTCACCTGGATCAATATGCTTTAGTGAAACTCCACGCTTAATCATCTTATCTTTTATAACGTCAAGAGTTGCCTTAGCGCGCTCTTCGGTATCGGCTTCAATATTGATCTTTTCGCCGGCCATCTCAATCTTTGCGCCGGTATTTTTAAAGTCAAAGCGCGTATCAATCTCGCGGATCGCTTGGTTGATCGCGTTATCAAGCTCCATACGATCAATCTTTGAAACTACATCGAAACTGCTATCAGCCATGGTGGCCCTCCTAAAAGCGGTGAAGATCACTTTGAATAGCGCTAGGTTATCGCGCTTGGCAAGATTAATAAAGTTTATAAGAAGTAGAATTGACCCATGCGCTTTCGACAGATTATCGCTTTAGCGGGAGCCATTTTCCTTGTATTTTCGGCATCGCCAGCGCCAGCGCATACAGTGCTAGTTAACTCAATTCCTCAGAGTGAATCAGTGATTAATTCACTTCCACCAGAAGTGAATATCACCTTTGCAGAAGAGCTGATTGATATCGGTAACTCTAATTCAATTGAAGTTTTTGATTCATCTGGTGAAGATGTGAGCCAAGGTGAGATTTTAGTCGCTGGTCCAACGCTTTCCAAAGCGCTAATACCGAGCGATAAAGCTGGAGAGTATAAAGTCGAGTATCGCGCAGTTGCTGCTGATGGCCATGTGATTGAGGGCGAATTTACTTTCACAGTTGAAGCATCGGCAGTAACAACTTCAGAGATTAAATCTGAACCGATAACCACTTCGCCATCTCCTTCAGGTAATAAGCTTTCTATCTATCTAATTTTTAGCGCTACTGCGATTGTTGGTGGCTTGTTAATCTTGATTTTTATCTGGAAAAAGCGGGCAAAATAGCCGATTACCCCTCACTAAATATTTGAGGTAATCTTGCGCCCGCCGTAAAAGAATGACCCTGGCGGGTTGCCCGAGCGGCCAATGGGAGGGGACTGTAAATCCCCCGGCTCTGCCTTCGAAGGTTCAAATCCTTCACCCGCCACCAGTAACGCCTATTTTGCTCACTTTTTCTTATGAGCCCAAAGTTGTAGCATCCTTACCATGAACGCATTTAGCCTTCGGATCCAACCTGTACGAGATTTAATGTCCGAAAAAGGGCTTGATGCATTTGTGCTTCGCCGTAATCCAAATCTAGCTTGGGCCATTGCCGGACGAGCACATGTTCCAACAACAATCGATGCTGCTTGTTTTGATTTAGTCATCACAAAAGATTCAGCTGTTGCAATAACAAATGTTGTCGAGGCGCCACGAT
>JAPLBI010000181.1 GCA_026392815.1 Actinomycetota bacterium | reverse complement strand
ACCAGAGTTCGCCATTTTCAACAGTTGCGTAGCCATCGATAAGGGAAGCACGCCCAGCACGAAGTGATTTCACTTCAGTGCCAGTTAGGACAATGCCACATTCAAAGACATCTTCAATTGAATAGTCATGACGCGCTTTCTTGTTCTGCGCGATGAGTTTGCGGCCAACTTCTTTCACCACGGCAGCGCCTACTTAGACCTTGAGATAACGGCGCAGCGTTACAGCAGATGCAACCGTTGAAACGCCTAAGCCGGCTAGCAATAACCAAGCAGATGCGATCCAGACTTCATTCCAACCAAAGAAGTTGGTGAAGGTAAGAAGTGGAGCAACTTTGGAATCGACTACGGCTTTAAGCCCTGCCAATAGGCCAGTAGCAAATCCCCAGCCGATTAGAGCAGAGAAGATTCCTTCAAGTAAGAATGGAAGTTGGATAGACCAAGAAGATGCACCCACGAGTTTCATTACACCGGTTTCGCGGCGGCGGTTAAAGGCTGCAATACGCAAGGTGTTTGAGATCAATAGACCGGCAGTTAGCACTGAGAAGAGACCAACTAGAAGTGCGCCGTTGCGCAATACATTTAGAAGTTTGAAGAACTTCTCCAAGATAGTGCGCTGATCCTGAACAACATCTACGCCAGGTCTCCCTGAGAATGCGCTAACAACTACTGCAAACTGAGTTGGGTCCTTTAACTTAACGCGGAATGACTCTGGCAATTGATCTGCGGTTACATTTTGTGCGATTGCAGAATCTTTAAAGCGCTCTTGGAAACGTGTGTATGCCTCAGATTGTGACTCGTAGAAAGTACTCTGGACAACAGGAAGTGCATCTAGATCTGATTTAATCGCAAGGCGTTGTTCTGGAGTAATTACTCCGCCAGAACAGCTTGGTGATTCAGATAAAGATCCACACAAGTAAACAGAGACTTCGATCTTGTCATACCAATAATCTTTCATCGCATTAACTTGAGCGTTTGAAAGAAGACCAATGCCAAGCAGGGAAAGTGAGATCGCAGTAGTAACAATTACCGCAAAGGTCATTGTTAAGTTACGGCGTAGCCCAATACGGACTTCGCTTAATAAGAATCCTGCGCGCATGTCTTTACCTTATCCCTTGAATCTAACTAGCCCGTGTATCCGTAGACGCCGCGAACCTGGTCACGAATAACGTGGCCTGCATCTAATTCAATAACGCGCTTGCGCATCTGATCCACGATGCCGGCATCGTGGGTAGCCATCAAAACAGTGGTGCCTTCGCGGTTAATACGATCTAGCAACTTCATGATTCCAACAGATGTTGCGGGATCAAGGTTTCCGGTTGGTTCGTCGGCGATGATGATCGCCGGGCGGCTTACATATGCGCGAGCAATTGCCACGCGCTGTTGTTCTCCACCTGAAATCTCAGTCGGCATGCGATCTGCCTTATCTTCTAAACCTACTAGTTCAAGAACTTCAGGAACTTCGCGGGCAATCTCTTTCTTTGAATATCCAAGTACGTGCAATGTGAATGCCACGTTCTCAGAAATAGTTTTATTCTGTAGCAAACGGAAATCCTGGAAAACAGTTCCAACTTGGCGACGTAGATCAGGAATCTTATGGTTTGGAAGTTGCCCTAAATCTTTACCAGCAACATGGATAACGCCCTGAGATGGTCGCTCCTCGCGCAGGATTAAACGAAGGAAAGTCGATTTACCGGAACCTGAAAGTCCAACAAGGAAGACAAACTCTCCCTTAACAATTTCTAGGCTCACTGTGTCTAGCGCAGGACGTTCTTGACCTGAGTAAAGCTTCGTCACATTCTCAAAACGAATCACACGAACTCCTTCGTTCTCATTGGGCGCCATGGATATGGGGGAATTTGGCTGCCGTACTGAGCCCTAGTTTAGGTATAGATCTGCGAAAAGCGCCTGATATCGGCGCAAATTGCGTGGATTCTCAGGCAAATTACACGCTTACTTGTGAAATTAATTACTGGAACTAGAACGGCGCCAGCGAATTCCCGCCTCGATGAAATCATCAATTTCACCATTTAATACTGCTGATGTATTTCCAGTTTCGTGGTTATTACGAAGATCTTTAACCATTTGATATGGCGCTAAAACATAAGAGCGCATCTGGTTACCCCAAGAGCCTGAATTATCGCCCTTCAAAGCATTGATCTTGGCTTGTTCTTCTTGGCGGCGACGCTCCAACAACTTTGATTGCAACACGGCCATGGCCGTTGCCTTGTTCTGAATCTGTGAGCGCTCGTTCTGACAGGAGACAACAATTCCAGTTGGGATATGGGTTAAGCGAACCGCTGAGTCGGTTGTATTTACGCCTTGCCCACCAGGGCCAGATGAACGATAAACATCTACACGGATTTCCTTTTCATCAATTTCAATGTGATCGCTCTGTTCAACTACAGGAACAACTTCCACGCCAGCAAATGACGTATGGCGGCGAGATTGTGAATCAAATGGAGAGATGCGAACTAAACGATGAGTGCCTTGCTCTACAGATAAAGTTCCATATGCATAAGGTGCGCCAACGCGGAAGGTTGTTGATTTGATTCCTGCTTCTTCAGCATATGAAGTTTCAAGTACATCTACTTTGAATTCATGGCGTTCGCAGTAACGCAGATACATACGCATCAACATTTCCGCCCAGTCGGCAGCTTCAACACCACCGGCTTCAGAGCGAATAGTTATCAAAGCATCGCGGTCGTCATATTCACCATTAAGCAGAGTCGTAACTTCTAAGTCGCTAATCGCCTTAACTGCAGAATCCAATTCGATTTCCGCATCCGCTAATCCAGAACCATCTGGCTCCGATCCAGCTAATTCAAACAAGATCGGCAGATCTTCAACTCTGCGACGAAGTGTTTTCAATCGCGCAATTGTGCTTTGAACTCGAGATAACTTACTCGTTACCTTCTGCGCCGCTTCCGGGTCATCCCAAAGATTCGGAACACCGGCAGCTGCTTCAAGTTCAACAGCCTCGGCCTCTAACTTAGGAAGATCCAAGACCTTTTCGATAGAGAGAAGCGTTGCACCGATTGCAGCTATCTCTAGATCGTATTCGCGGGCCATGGGGTAAGGATAGCGAGTGTTAGAAAATCCTTATACCGAAGGGCGAAAAGCCTTTCGATCTTGTGTTAGTGGCCGAGACTTTCGAAGATATTTCAACAGAGTCAAGATTGAAAAATGGAAGTACTAAAGGAAGTTGTGCGATTGCTTGGGTAACAAGTTGAATTCCAAAACCGTCACACTCAATTCGACTTATCTTTAAATTAGTAATCTCAACTCTTCGCAAGCTATTTGGACCACTACTCCAATCGGCCAGTGCGCCTTCCGCATCCCCTAAAGCTTTAGAACAATCAATCGGAACACCTGGATCCGATGGTCCAACCCCAAATAGATTTTGAGCTTGTGTAGTCAGATCAAATTCACCACGGTAGTAAGAGGTTTTATCAAGATTACGAACTCCACGTTGTGCTGCTGCTTCACTTGCTTGGGTTAAGGAGCGCTTTGCAATTGCGACAGCTGCAACATCCGTTACTACGAATATCGATGAAAGTGAAACTATAAAAAGAGCCATCACCACCAGTGAGATGGATCCCGATTCACTGAGAAGAAGTTTTATGGGGCTGCGCCTTAACTCCATGGAGATATATATTCCTGTGCTGAAGCGGTGACCGCGCGGAATTCTTTGGACGCACCAAAGTTAACAGTGACAACAATTTTTCCATTTGGCGAATAACAAGGCGAACTGCTGCATTCGAGATTTATCGCCATTCGTTCAAATTCATCTTCCTTTAAGCCAAGTTCTCGTCCAGCTCTAAAAATTACTGCGTTCATAGCCGCAGCTGCACTTGATTGATTTGAACTAGTTACAAAGGCCCGTGCACCTTCACGCGCTAATGTTCGTGCAATTTCTTCCTGGCCACTTACTGATGCGAATTGATGTAGAAAGAAGATAATCGGCACAAATAGCGGAAGGGCAAGTGCAACAAATTCAACTGTAGCGCTGCCTCTTTCGCATCTGATAATACTTTTCATGGGACAACCTCCATGACAGAGATACCCGTGACCTCGCTTTTTAGTGAACCGCCCAAGAAACTGGCCAAGCCTGGAACAATAATTGGAAGATCTCTTTGCTTTCTAACAACAAGTAGGCGCAATTTTTGAAAGCGATCAGGCGTATCTATTTCAATTACTGAGTCACTGCTCTGCAACTCATTAGATATCGACCTTGTTGATGCCTCGCTCTGTACCTTCGCAAGTTCAAAATTTCTAATGAAGACCGTTGAAGTTAACTGCGCACCGCAGAGAAATAGAAAGAGCAGCGGAATCAAGACCATTGCGCTCTCTGCGCTTCCCTTTTCGGATGCGATGAATCGCCTCAGTGAATACATCAACGGATACCGTTCATCGCATCTAATGAATTCTTAAGGATGCTAGTCAAGCGAGGTGCGGCAATTGTCCATATCGCTGTGACTAAACCGGTAGTCATTAGAACTACAAGCACCCAACCAGGAACATCACCTCTCTCGGATGCAAGCGCCGATTTGTATCGGCTTTGAATCTGTTGCAGAGATAGGTACCTATCAATTATCACTTTATTTAATCCACCAGTACTTACTTGAACTAACTCTGCAGATTCTGCTGGCTCTAGGGCCTTAGATTTAACTTTTACCATCTCTTTTTCCGTTCTCTCTTACCCATCCATACGGTATGAATCGGGTTGGTCTTAATTGTTTTCAATATTTCTAAAGTTTTATCTTTTCTAGGCACTGCTGAAGAGATTTAAGTTAGCTAGCGAAGGCCAAAGCGCGAAAAGGATAGAGATTGGAAGAATGAGAAAGACCACCGGAACCATCATCGATATCTCAGCCTTAGCGGCTGCTCCCAAAACTCGGTTCCTTTGGAGTTCGCGAGCCTCTTGCGCATGGCGTTGAAGCACATCGATTAGTGGTGCACCACGCAGGGTTGCGATTATTAGTGAGTCGACAAAACGCCTGATTGCAATGGAATCTAAATCTCTTCCCATCGCATCTAGAGCAACATGGAATGGTTTTCCAGATTTAACGAGTGCTACTACCTTGTTGAATTCAATAGCCATTGAACCAGTGGCCGTTTTTCCTATCCGCTCCATCGCTGCCAAAGGCGTTTCGCCTGCTGACATGGCTAACGAATACATCTCAATAACTGCGGGAAACTCTGATTCAACTCGCAACTTATGAAGGTTTACTTTTTTGCTCAGGCTGCGATCCACAAAAACATAAGTTGATATCGCAGCTAAGAAACCAAGTAGCAATATAGAGATTGGCGACTTCCCTAAAAAGATCAAAATCAAGGTTATAGCTGCACCAACAAGTGATGAGTTTGCAAGTTGCTTACTTCTAAATTCAAAGAAACTTTCTGGAGAGTCTTTTCCTATTTCACGGAGGCGATTTTGAATCGACCCTCGGTCCTTGGAATTTGCTATGTGGCTATTTAACGCACTTCTAGGACTCGAACTTAAGATCAGGGTTAGCGAACCCAAGGCGGCAAAGAGAACTGGAATTCCAACGGAATACTTCATGCGCTACCAAAAACACGCGGTAGCTCGGGAAGGCGACCCAAACGGTTCATCCATACATATGCGATCGCTGTCATGGACAAACCGATTAGAAGAATTAGCACGCCTGTAGGTGTAGAGAACGCGCGAGATGTTGCTGGCTGTGTCGATAGTAAGAGCAGAAGAAGCCAAGGAGCGGCGGCAGAAAGATGAGCGGAGTTCTTAATCCAGCCGTGTTTAACTTCAATCTCACGACGTAGCGCTAAATCTTGACGCAGGAAGGTTCCCACGGTGCGCAAAATGTTAAGCAGTTCGGATCCGCCTAAGGTTTTGGAAATTGCAATTGCTTCAAAGATTTGATCGCTGCTGTGTTGGGCACATCGCTGCTTCAACTCCGAAATCGCTAGATTGAAATCACCGTGCGTGCGCATCTTGAGCTCAAATTCTGCAAAGTATGGCCGGAGAATTAACGGACCTCTCGTCGTTAAACCAATTAGAGATTCAGTTATCGAAAGACCTGACTGGATTCCGCTTACCAGGTGATCAATCACTTCCGGCCATGCAGCACTTATAGCGGCGGCATCTTTATCAGATTTCTTCTTTGAAATTAACAAGGTAATTATGGAGAGTAAAAAGCCGAAGATTAGAGCGATAACAATGGATGCAGAGAGTAGATAGACCATAAAGAATGAAGCTACGAAAGAACTTGCTACTTTCAGGTATTGATTTTTGCGAACATTTAGCGAGAGGTTTCTTGGCGGACTCATCTGTTTTCTACTCATCTTTGCTCCACCAATCGGCAAGTGGAATTCCAGCAGCCGAGAATTTCTCTTCATTACCGATAGAGCCAACGCCGCGGATGTATTTACTGCCATCCCATTTCCAGAGGGTTTCTATTTCAGCGCGATCATTTTCAAAGCGACCTGTGACTGCGGCGATCTCTTGAATTCTTCGCGTACCGTCGCTGGCAAGTCCGACTTGTACAACTAGATCAATAGCCGATGCCACTGTCGGCGCAATAAATTTGTGTGAAATGTTTTCGCCGGCTAATAACGGCAGAGTTTGTAATTTGATAATCGCATCTCTAGCGGAATTTGCATGCAAGGTTCCCATTCCGGCGAGCCCGGAATTAAGGGCAATTAATAGATCTAACGCTTCGGCCTCGCGAACTTCTCCAATAACTATGCGCGAAGGTCGCATGCGTAGCGCTTCCTTAATTAGTTTTCTAAGTGGAATCGCTCCTTCTCCCTGGAGATTTTCACTGCGAGTCTGCATCGCAACCAAGTCAGGTAATACCGGCTTTAATTCGAAGACTTCCTCAATTGTGATAACTCGCTGTCCCAAAGGAGTTGCCGATACAAGTGCATTGAGCATTGTTGTTTTTCCAGATTGGGTTCCACCGCTTACTAAAATGTTCAACCCAGCGCGGACGGAATTGGTTAACGCCACCGCCATAGAAGCGGTTAAGGCGCCGCGTTGAGCTAAATCTTGTAACGACAAATGGCGCATTAGATGTTTTCTGATGTTAACCGTCCAGTGTTCAGCGGTGATTTCAGGAATCACCACGTGGAGGCGACTTCCATCCGGAAGTCGTGCATCAACGAATGGGTGTGAAAGATCAAGACGTCTACCGCTCCAGATAAGTAGGCGATCTACTAGTTGAGAGACTTCTTCAGGCGAGAGAATTAAATTTGTTAACTCGCTCTTTCCTGCTCGGGCGATGAATATTCTTTGCGGTGAATTTATCCAGATTTCTTCGATGGTTTTATCAGAAATGAACTCTGCAATAGGCCCAAAGGCGATATCCATTTCCATGGCGCGAAGATAGAACTATCCAAATTACTAAATATGAGCCGGCAGAAACCTGTGGATGAATTAGAAAGATGTGGTTTTCAACTCTTGCCCATCAAGGCGATTTAAGAAATCTAGGGCGCTCTCGCCTACTTCGTGTGAGATCCATGCGTAATGTAGGGAGATCCCAGGAACTCCTTCCAAGGTCCACTGTGAAGATATTCGAGCGCAGATTTGTTCGGCTACATCATTATCCCCAGTAATTAAAATGACAAAATTGTTGACGCCCATACGCGCTATGTGATCTTCTAAGCGGAGCGCTCTCCCGGCAATTTCGGAGAAGGCAACTAGCGGATAGTCATAAATCGGTTGCTCTGAAATCAATCTGAACGTAACCGCAGTAATTGTGCTTTCACTCCGCTCGGAAAGTGAGATCTCTCTTTTTAAACTCTCATAGAAGAAAGGTGGCGCAGCTACGCGCGTTAATGAATCTCGTAATCCATCATGCGAAAAAATCATGCGCTACCCTTCCTGTCTATGAGCGCCGATCCTGCCAAGCAAGCGCGTAAGCGCTCCATCGCGTCAGCCCTTCTCTATATAGAAGGTGCAGTCGTGTTATCCCTAGGCATCTGGGTCGGAGTCATGGGAATTACCCATGAAGATCGCGAGATCCCGCCATTGGCTGGAGTGCTGCTCTTCTCATTGTTAGGTGGCATTGGGCTATTGGCATGTGGGCGTGCATTTGCGCAGAGAAAGAATTGGGGCCGCGGGCCGGCAGTCTTTGCGAACTTAATTGTTTTGGGCGTTGTTAAATATCAATTCGAAGGTGACTTCTTAATCGGTGCAATTCCATTGTTATTACTTGCAATTCCAGTGCTCTATTTTGCAGTAACAATAATTCCCGAAGAGCGCAAATAAATTAAAAACGGGTGAATTTAAAAAGGTACGATCTTTCTATCTTCCCAAAGCAGTCCAGTTACTTGATCGGTTCCACGTTCTGAAATATCTGCAGTTGCCAACCAGATAGCAGTCTCTGCACCTTCTTCGGCGCTACGTGGCGCATCGGGCCCGCCCATATCTGTGCGCGAATGATTTGGACAGATCGCATCAATATAGAATCCGCGAGCGCCTAACCCTGTTTCATGTGCCAGGTTTCTAACGAGTGCGTTAACGCCAGCTTTGCTAATTCGATACGGTGCAAGTCCCCCGGCATTTCCTGGTCCGGACATTCTTCCTAAACATGCTGAGTAAACAACTAATCGTCCATTGCGTGCATCGGCCATGGCAGGTGCAATCACATTTACTAAAGTGAAAACTGAATCCAAGTTAATCGCCATTACGCGATTCCATTCGGCATCAGTTGTGCGCAGAGTCTTTGACATCTTCTCGCTCATCACGCCATGTGCCAGAACCATTACTTGTGGAGTTGGAAGTGACGCGGTGATCTCTTCAGCGACTTTGCGAGTAGTTTCTTGGTTCTCTAAATCTGCCGTATGCGTTGTGATGCTTAAACCAGATTGGGTTGGCGAATACTCAGCGATCAGTTCTTCTCTCGCTGAATTCAAACGTGCTGGATCTTTCGCGATCAGCGCTAAGTCATAGCCACGCGCTGCCAACCCCCGCGCAGTTTCAAAGCCCAGCCCACGGCTTCCACCGCTGACAATGGCCAGTGGTCGCATCGGAGCTCCTGAGTTCATGCGCCAACTCTGCCAATCCTCTGGCCCCTTGTCGCGCTGAGTTTCGGGGCGCGATTGTGGTCAATATCGCGCTCGAGGTCGGCGCTACGGGATTTATTCAGGCTCGGCTCAGCCGATAGTCTTAGCCACGTATTAAGCGTTAATTACCACTGTAATGCTCAAGGTTAATCGCGAAGAAGGAGTTGCCAGTGTCGGCAGATTTCGGAGCCAATGATTGGCTCGTCGAAGAGATGTACGAGCGTTACCAAGCCGATCCAACTTCCGTCGAACCTTCATGGATTGAATTCTTTAAGACATATAACCCAGGTGCAGCTGCAACAACGAGCGCGCCTAAGGCCGGAACTCCACCAGTTCCACCAATTCCAAAAGCCACACAACTAGTTTTAACACCTGCGCCATCAACTTTGGCAGCGCCCGTTACATCCACTCCGGTTTCTGCGCCAGCGCCAGTTGCTGCACCAATTGTTTCAACTCCAGCGCCAGTTGCTGCACCAATTGTTTCAACTCCAGCTCCCGCACAAGCACCAGTTAAACCAGCACCAGTTTTGATTACACCGGGTGCAGCAACGATGGAACCACTTCGCGGAGTCGCAGGTCGCGTTGTTGCATCAATGGAAGCATCGCTATCGGTTCCAACTGCAACAAGTGTGCGCGCAATTCCTGCAAAGTTGATGATTGATAACCGCACCGTTATTACCAACCACTTAAAGCGCACACGCGGTGGAAAAGTTTCATTTACACACATCATCGCTTACGCAATGATCAAAGCGCTTCGTGCGATGCCAGAGATGAACGCTTTCTACGGCGAGCTAGATGGCAAGCCCGCACTTGGAAAGCCAGAACATATCAACCTCGGTATTGCGATCGACTTGGCAAAGCCCGATGGAACCCGTCAACTTCTTGTTCCATCTATTAAGGGTTGTGAAGAGTTAGATTTCGGTCAGTTCTGGGTTGCCTACGAAGAGATCGTTAAGAAGGCCCGCGGCGGTTCACTTACCGTTGAAGATTACGCTGGCACAACTGTTTCGCTTACCAACCCAGGCACGATCGGCACCGTTCACTCCGTGCCACGTTTGGTGCAAGGACAAGGCTTAATCGTTGGCGTTGGCGCGATGGATTATCCAGCCGAATTCCAAGGCGCAAGTGAAGAGACCTTGGCCCGCATGGCGATCAGCAAGGTAATTACTCTTACAAGTACTTACGATCACCGCGTTATTCAGGGCGCACAATCTGGTGATTT
>JAPLBI010000007.1 GCA_026392815.1 Actinomycetota bacterium | reverse complement strand
TGAGCAATTATGTAGGTCACGAGAGTTCCTCCAAATAATGTCCACATCGCTCTGGGTGTTCAGAGCCTGCGATGGCGCTAATTCTAACCATGCACTTGGGCCAACGCCCGATTAAAGTAACGACATGAGCCCGTCTAGCCAGAAATCGCAACCTAACCTGGCTGCTGCAATTGGCGCACGAGTCACAGTTCGGCTTCATGAAGCAACTGGTGGCTTTAGGGATATCGTCGGGATTCTGCAGCGCTGTGGCGATGGCGTAAACGAGTTACTTAACTCGAAAGGGCAAACAATTTCCTTCTCAGAAGATGAGATTGCTATCTGGCGCGAGATTAAAGCGCTGCCCGACCGCGCAGGAACGGGAGCTCCTCTCTCGCTACGAATTCAAGAGCTAGAACATCTCTCTGATTTAACTTGGCCAGCAGATGAGATTGAAGAAATAGGTAAATGGCGGCTAAGAATTTCAGATGGCTTCACTATGCGCGCAAATTCGGTTCTACCCACAGGTGCTGCACCATTTGGAGAACCTAATTTAGATATAGAAAAGGCAGTTGACGAAGTCGTAAAGATTTATCAGCAGAAAGGGCTAACGCCAACATTTACTTTGCCTTTGCCGCTCTATGAAGAACTTGATAATTTCTTAGGTGATATTGGGTGGGGAGTAAAAGTTGGTGCAGAGTATTTAGTCAACGACATTCCAGATAACCTCGATCTTGAAAGTGCCGATTTTAAAATTGTGATCTCCACGGAGCCAACTCTTGAATGGCTAGAAGTTCAATCTGATCATCAACTTGAACGAATCATGCGAAATTATCCAGCGCGATATGCACAAATCAAATTCCAGAACAAGACAATTGCTATAGGCAGAATTGCAACTTTTGGAAAATGGTCGCTGGCTACTCGCGTATTTGTTAACCCTGAATTTAGAGGTAAAGGTATCGGCGCTTTGCTAATGCGCGCGCTTATGGCAGCTGCAAGCGAACAGGGTGCCACGAAAATTGGTTTACAGGTAGATAGCGAAAACGGCGCAGGATTGGCCCTCTATAAATCAATGGGCTTTCGTTTCCACCATTTCTATAACTACCGCGTTCTTTCGGATGTGAGCAAATGAGTATTTTCTCAATCTATAACACTCAGAGCCGTGATCTACAGACGGTAAATGTCACTGGCAGACCTGTTCATATCTATTGCTGCGGGCCAACTGTTTATCGCGATGCCCATGTTGGTAACTTGCGGACATTTCTCTTAGCCGACTTGATTTCAAGGACTCTCAAATTATCTGGGCTAGATGTTTTACTGATTCAGAACATTACCGATGTTGGTCATATGTCAGAGGATTTTGAATCCGAAGATAAAATGCTTAGCCAAGCCAAATTGGAAAAAGTAGATCCTTTTGAGATCGCCCGCAAATACGAAGAGAAGTTTCATACCGATCTCGCTCGATTGAATATTGCACCTGCCAAGAGCTACCCACGAGCAAGTGAAACTATTCCAGGCATGCTTTCGAGTATTCAAACGCTGATTGAAAATGGAAGCGCATATGTCAGCGAAAGTGGCTCGGTCTATTTCAGCGCCGAGTCCTTTCCAAGTTATGGCGCAATAAGTGGTAATCGCCTTGATTCGCTAAAGCCCGGACATCGCTACGAATACTCAGATGATGGAGAAAAGAAGTTCCACGCCGATTGGGCGCTCTGGAAATCAGCCGGCAACCGCAGTGAAATGGTTTGGGATTCACCTTGGGGTCGCGGATTTCCTGGTTGGCATATTGAGTGCACAGCGATGTCACTTGATCTTTTGCATAGCCACGTAGATATTCATGTTGGTGGAATTGATCTTCGCTTTCCACACCATGAAAATGAACGGGCGCAGTCAAATTCGATAATCGGAAGCGAAGCGGTTGATCTCTGGGTACATGGAGAACACTTGCTCTTTGAAGGAAGAAAGATGTCAAAGAGCGCCAATAACGTCGTACTTGTCGAAGATTTAATCTCGCAAGGCTTAGATCCACTCTCACTACGTCTTGCGCTAATGGAGAATCGCTATAGATCTCAGATGGATTTAACTTGGGACTCACTACGTGCAGCAAATTCGACTCTTAACCGATGGCGTAGCGCGATGGCTAATTGGGGCAGCTCAGAAACGATTGGTTTTGACTCCGAAATTCATTCTGCCTTACTTGCAGATTTAGATACTCCCCGCGCCTTGTTGAGATTGCGCGCTGTCGAAAAAGATCAATTACTTACACCGATGCAGAAGCGTGAAATATTTAACTACGCCGACCAAGTATTTGTCTTAGATTTGAAACGAGTGGTCGAGGTTAAGCCGCTGACTTCTGAACAATCTGCTTTGCTAGAAAGCCGAGCAACGGCCCGTGCCAATAAGAATTGGGGCGAGAGCGATCGCATTCGAGATTTGTTGGCCCGCGATGGAATAGTCGTAAGTGATAACCCAGAAGGTCAGAGCTGGGCTTGGTCTAACTGACCATTTTTAATTCGCTGGTAAAAGAAGTGCTGCGATAATTGCAATAAATGAGAAGGCTAGAAAATAGTTTCCTAAAGAATCTCCCTGGATAAAGATTTCGTTTCCATTTCCGAAAGATGCGCCGCGAGTGAAGATAAACATCCAAGCCAGCGTTGCCAAGGCTTTGTATCTGCGTTTTCCATAACTTCTGCCAACGGCCCAAATAGCGGTAAAGGTTCCAATAACCGCTAAGGCGATACCAAAGGGTGGAAGAAAAAGATGTAGAAAGACTGCGGCAATCCCGGCTGCTGCCCCCGCGACAAGAGAAGCAATTATCTTCATTTAAAGTTTGACTCCGGCAAAGATGTCGCGCTCTCTACCATTTTCATCAAATGGCTCTGCTTTATTTCCACGAACTAAGGTGTAGTACTCATCGCCCCAGACTTGAAGCCCTAAATTATTAGATAGCGCAAAGAAAGGTCCGTCAGTAGAAATCTGAGTTACATGCGCCTTCATCGCCGCCATCTTCTTCTCAACCTGAGAATTTCCATCAATTAACGTTGTTACAAAGTGATCATCCTTTGCGAAGGGGAGATCATCAACGCTTTCGGCCCCGAAGAAATCAGATCCAAGTTCTTTCATCTTTGCCATGCTTTCGGCGATTACAGATTTGGGCATAGTGTTCCAATAAATCTTTTGAATCTGCCAAGTCGATTTATCCGCAGCCAGCATCGCAATCCGGTGCGCCTGTATGTGATCGGGGTGGCCGTATCCCCCAATTTCATCGTAGGTAATCAAGACATGTGGCTTAACTTCATTAATTACCGATACAAGATATTGCGTTGCTTCTGCAAGATCTGCCTGCCAGAAAACATCTGGGCGGTTATTTGGATCCGTACCCATCATTCCGCTATCTCGGTAAACCTTCTTACCTTCGGCTAAGAAGCGGTGATCGGTTATGCCCAACTCATTCATTGCATCGGTAAGTTCAGTAATTCGGTGCTCGCCTAACTTATCTGTGGCGCCGCTTGCTAGATGTGTTAGTTCTGGAACAAGAATGTCGCCTTCTTCACCGCGCGTGCAGGTCACGAGCGTTACAGATGCGCCAAGCTCTGCATAAAGCGCCATTGTTGCGCCATTGTTTATCGTCTCGTCATCGGGATGCGCGTGAACAAGAAGTACGCGATAACCCGAATAAGACTTTGTCATTAACACTGCTCTTTAATAAACCGGTAGAGAGGTATCGATTTGCTTGGCCCAAGCGATGACTCCACCAGAAACATGCGAAGCGCCTGAAAAACCTGCTCCTTTAAGAATGGCAAGACATTCGGCCGAACGTACCCCGCTCTTGCAGTGCAAAATAATTGGTTTATCTTGCGGCAGATCTGCCAGAACAGTTCCGTCTAAGAATCCTTGTTTAGGTAGCAGATGCGAACCTGGGATACGAACAATTTCAAATTCGCTTGGCTCGCGCACATCAATAAGATAGAAATCTTCTTTGTTGTCCATCTTTGATTTGAGTTCGCTTACAGAAATTGTGGAGTCTTTAACTGCAACTTCTGCAGCATCTGACAGAGTTCCACAGAATGCTTCGTAGTCTGGGAGAAGCTCAGTCTGAGTTGGATTGTCACCGCACAATGGACACTTTGGATCTTTGCGAATCTTTACTTTGCGGAACGACATTTCAAGTGCGTCATAGACCATGAGTGAGCCAACCATCGGTTCGCCAACTCCAGTAATGACCTTTATCGCTTCGGTAGTTTGAATAGATCCAATGGTTGCGCAGAGAACTCCGAGTACGCCACCTTCGGCACAACTTGGCACCATTCCAGGAGGTGGAGGTTCGGGATATAGACAGCGGTAGCAAGGTCCGTATTCGGCCCAGAAAACGCTCGCTTGTCCATCAAAGCGATAGATCGAGCCCCAGACATAAGGTTTCTTTAACAAAACGCAGGCATCATTTACGAGATAGCGAGTTGCAAAGTTATCTGTTCCATCAACGATGATGTCGTACTGCGCAAAAATTTCCTTCACATTTGTAACATCAAGACGAACTTCATGAGTAATCACATTTACATAAGGATTAATCTCTGAGATTTTCTCTTTCGCAGATTGCGCTTTGCTCTTTCCAATATCGGATTGACCGTGAATTATCTGGCGCTGCAGATTAGATTCATCGACGGTATCGAATTCAACTATTCCGAGAGTTCCGATTCCGGCTGCAGCTAGGTACATAAGGGCTGGCGAACCAAGTCCTCCCGCACCTACGCAAAGAACCTTTGCATTCATTAGCCGTTGCTGACCTGTCATAGCAACATCAGGAATAATTAGATGTCGGCTATAGCGGCGAACTTCATCAACGGTTAGCGCAGGGCCGGGTGAAACTAACGCTGGTATTGAATCGCGCTGTGAAGTCATGGTTCGTATTCTGCCGTAGCCATCGGCTGAGTGCCAATTCGATAACTTTCTTGCTGCAAACGACTCTCAACTGCATATCTCTCTTTCGCATTTGCCAGTATTGCCTCTACGATATGCGCAATGACTACTGTTGATCTAAATTCAAAAGGCGACAAGGCCCGCTTGCCACGCGATGAGCGTCGTGCAATTCTCTTAAACGCGGCGCTAGAAGTATTCACTGCAGCTGGCTACCACTCCGCTGCAATGGATGAGATCGCAGATCGCGCCAATGTCAGCAAGCCGGTTCTTTATCAGCATTTTCCATCGAAATTAGATCTTTACTTAGCGGTTCTAGACCTTCATATTGACTCTCTGGTCTACGAAATTCAAAAGGCAATATCTTCAACTCCAGATAACGCAAAGCGCGTACATGCAACCGTGGTTGCCTACTTCGAATTTATCGAAAATGAAGGTGAAGCATTCCGCCTGCTATTTGAAAGTGATATGAGCGTTGAACCACAAGTTCGTGAGCGTTTAAATCGCATGACCTACGATTGCGCGGCTGCAGTAAGCGCTGTGATTTCAAATGACACTGGACTTCCTAAAGATGTAGCAATGCTCCTTGGCGTAGGTCTAATTGGCTACGTCCAAGTAGCCGCTCGCCACTGGTTGGATCGCGACAGCAAATTATCTAGACAACAAGCCGTTGAACTCGTTGAGAATTTGATGTGGCGCGGAATTTCAGGGTTCCCGCTCTCTGGCGGCAATTAACTCACCTTTTATCGCTTAATTTCTGGCAGATCTCTCTGATGGATTTGCCGATAGGATAAGGACATGAGTACAAAGAAGATTGATTCTGGCGCAGCAACCCAAGTGCGCATCTCCGTAGCAAATATTTCAGCAGATCTCGTATTTGAGACCAATTCTTCTGTTGCAGAGGTAAAGAGCGCAGTTGCGGCATCGTTGGCAGGCGGCACCGCCTTAAATCTCCAAGATTCACGTGGCCACGAGATCATCGTTGCTGGCGACAAGATCGGTTTCGTCGATATCGGCGTCGCAACAGATCGTCGCGTTGGTTTCGGCGCTCTCTAAGGTGTCTATAACTTTTGCCGATCTTCCGCTACGTCCTGAGACGCAATCGGCTCTTGCTGAGCATGGATTCAAATCTCCCTTTCCAATTCAAGAGATGGTTCTACCAATTGCGCTCGGCGATGGCGATGTAATCGGTCAAGCAAAGACCGGCACTGGAAAGACACTTGCTTTCGGCATTCCCCTTATCGAGCGAGTAATCGCACCACTGGATAAAGAGTGGGACGCGCTAGTTGCCAAGGGGCTTCCACTTATGGTGGGCGCGCCTTTGAACCACAAATTGAAGCGCTCGAAAAAGGCATTGAAATAGTTGTAGGTACTCCAGGCAGACTCTTAGATCTCTATCGCCAAGGACAGTTAAAGCTAAAGGAAGTTTCGCGCGTTGTTCTAGATGAAGCAGATGAGATGCTCGATCTAGGATTTCTTCCGGATGTAGAAAAGATCTTCACGAGCACTCCAAACCGTGCGCAAACAATGCTTTTTTCAGCAACTATGCCTGGAGATATCATCGCTTTGGCGCGCAGGTTCATGAACCAACCAATTCATATTCGCACTCAAGATAATGAAGATGAGGGCGCGGTTGTCTCTCGCATCAAGCAATATGTTCTACGCGCACATGCCCTAGATAAGATCGAGATGTTGGCGCGAATTCTGCAAGCCGATGGCCGCGGACCAACCATCGTTTTCTGCCGAACTAAGCGCACCTGCCAGAAGACATCTGATGATTTAGCAGAACGCGGCTTCCGCGCCGCTTCAATTCATGGTGATCTTGGACAGAGCGCACGCGAGAAAGCGCTTAACGACTTTAAAGCCGGTAAATCTGATGTTCTAGTTGCAACAGATGTAGCCGCTCGCGGAATCGACATTGATGGAATAACTCACGTAATTAACTATCAATGCCCGGAAGATGAAAAAACTTACGTGCACCGTATCGGCCGTACTGCTCGCGCCGGTGCAGATGGAATCTCAGTAACTTTTGTTGACTGGGATGATTTAGCGCGCTGGAAGATGATTGATACTGCGCTAACTCTGGGCCTAGGTGAACCTGAAGAGACGTACTCATCATCTGAGCACCTATATGAAATGTTAAATATTCCAGCTGGTTCTAGCGGTCGAATGGTTAAGGCTAAGCCGGTAAGTGAAGCTCCAAGAAAAGAGCCAGCAAAGTCCTCTCCAACTAAAGAGAAGAACGAAGACCGTACCGCTCGGGTACGAACCCGCACCAAGAAATTTACTTCTTAACTACTCAAGCCCTAACTTTTCCAGTATTGAGTAGCCAACGTTTCTAAAGCTTTCCGCACTTTCACTTGCCTTGTTATGAGTCAAAATTGATACTTTGGTTGCGGCAGCTGCCTCTAACTCAGTTGATTCAAGGAGCGGCTCATCAATTAGCTCTGCCGCAGCGATTAGCGCGTTTTCGCCGATCGCTAGAGCCTTAACTTCAGCTCCTGCCGAAATTGATTTGATCTGTAAATAGCCTCTGAAGGAGTGCAGGTTATTTCTAACTGGCACTACGACTAGTTGAGAAATGGAAAGCGCCATAGATAAAGGCTGAGATAAAGATCCTGGCAGATCCAAGATGACTACGTCATAACTCTTGGGCAGATC
>JAPLBI010000045.1 GCA_026392815.1 Actinomycetota bacterium | reverse complement strand
TCTTGCGTGAGGCAGGCCTGCTCGCATGATTTCCTGCGCTTAATTTAATTAGGTTGCGCAGACCTCTATCTGTGGTTTACCCTTGCCTTTCACCAAATTGGTGATCGGCTATATAGGCGAAAAAGGAGAATGAACGATGTTTCTTACATCTCAGTCATTCACCACAGCACGCGTTACACGCCGTGCTGCTACTTCGCCTGCCAATTTCCATGCGACTACAAAGAAGCATACGAATTGGCCCGCAGCATCAAAGCCAGCGTTTTACGCCGCTTTTTATGCCGTGGATGAGGCCACAGGAGGTTCGATCGGATAACACCGATAGATGCCAAACCTAAGGCCTCAACTCCACAAAGGAGTTGAAGGCCTTTTTTTATTACCCAAATCAATAACAAAGAAAAAGAAAACAAACCAATCCAGAGAAAGAAAACGAGAGAGAAGAAAGTGGGTGAGAACGATGAGCGTTCTCTACAGCGAACTACAGGTACCAGGCTGGGCAGAAACAGGCGAGAAGATCGGTCTCTATGAAGTAACCGGTACGTATGACTCGGCGATCGCCTTTACCTTGCCATGCCATAACGCTGATCCCGAGCTCTTCTTCTCGGAAAGCGATGAAGGCATCGCACAAGCTAAAGCGCTCTGCGGTGGATGCCCCGTGCGCAATAAGTGTTTAGACGGAGCGTTGTCTCGCGAAGAACCATGTGGTGTTTGGGGCGGACAACTAATCGAAGATGGCGTAATTATCGAACGCAAGCGTCGTGCGGGACGTCCGCCACGTATCGCAGCGTTCGTTTAATTCGTTCTATCGGTAAGCATCCGTCACTCGCGCGACCCTCGCATTGAACTCATTTTCAGTGCGGGGGTCGTGCCACAATTAACTTATGACGATTGCACATCTTGCATACACCGCACTTGATTGCGATAACCCAGTTGAGTTAGCGCACTTTTACTCGAAGATCACGGGACATAAAGTGCAGCCCTTCGATGAAGGCGAAACTGCAGAAACCTGCGAATGGCTAGAGCTGATTGATGAAGCGGACTTTACGGCGATGGCTTTTCAAAAGATTGAGAATTATCAGAAACCAACTTGGCCGACAGGTGGACTGCCACAGCAGGCACATATGGATTTCCACGCAAAAGATTTAGATATTGCAGAAAAAGCTCTTCTAGAAATAGGCGCGGTCAAAGCTGAGTTTCAACCAAAACCACACCGCTTCCGTATTTATCTAGATCCTGCAGGACATCCGTTCTGTATGGTGCAGAACGCACACGATTAATTCTTTTTAGAGGAGTAATAAGTGGCAAAGGTAATCGAGAAAGACGGCGTATTAACTCTAAAACTTTCCGCGCTGGAAAAAATTGGCGCGCTTCACGGAGATATTTCCGTTGCAAGTAGCCAGTTGATATCAAAGACCGAGGTACCAAACCCCTGGACAAAGCAACATTTACGTGGGGTACGTGCACCCGGCACCGCAATTCCCTATGTAATTCTGCTGGGTACTATGCGCATTAAAGGCGGAAAAGATTTCTGCGCAATCTACAAGCGCACCCCTGCGGTGATCTATGAATTTGCCGATGCGCCATTTAAGCGTTGGGTAGTTTCTATCTAGCGTTAATGCGAGTATTCTCGAATTATGGCAACGACAGCGAAGAAGACAGCAGCTAAGAAAACTTCTACAACAAAGACCGTGGCTAAGAAGAGCGCGGTTAAGGAAGAAGTTGCGCACCAAGGCGTTGATTGGCGTTCACTTTATTTGTACGCGGTTAGCCTGATTACTTTGTTGGTATGCCTCTTCACAGTAATTAGCCTTATCAATCGTGGGCTTGATCTGATCGTTCCTGATGCTGGTTATGTGGATCCATATGCAGCGCAGAACGATCCTAAAATTGATCCAGAAGTTATCAAACAAGCCAATATCGATCAGAATCGTCGCAACGCAATTAGGGGAATAACTAGTTCGCTAGTAACGCTCTTGGTAACAGTGCCGGTTTATCTGTACCACTGGAAGATGGTTCGCAAGATAGCTCGCTAATCAGTAATTAAGCGTTTGCCGGTGCGATCTCGGGGAACCAAGATGTTCCCAAAGTAACGCGGTGAATCAAAACATATTCAGCAGGCAAGTTCAGTTGGAAACCGATCTTCGCAGTTGGATTGCGGGGATCGCCAACGCGGGCGCTCTGATCGCGCAACCATTCGCGTGAATATTTAAAGGTTTCGGTGCGCAGCGGTTCGACAAGTGGAACCAAGAAATCTAGAACTAAGTTCGGATCTACATCTACCTCAGGCAAGATAAATCCATCTTTCTTACATCCATCATATAAAGCCTGCGCATCATCATCGAGTGCGTGCTTTAGAAGATTCTTAAATGGTTCTGGGAAGCCATTCGGCAGACGGTTGCAGGCACCGAAATCCAAAACGCCAATGCGTCCATCTGCGAGCAAACGGAAATTTCCAGGATGTGGATCTGCGTGCAGCAATCCTGCGCGCTCAGGTGCGGTGAAGTGGAAACGCGCTAGGCGCATTCCGGCGTTATTGCGTTCTTCTTGTGTTCCTTCAGCGATGATCTTTGAAAGCGGAGTTCCCTCTAACCATTCTGAAACTAAAACCTTGTCCGATGACATAACAACTTTTGGAATCGCAACGTCAGGATCATTTTCATATGCGCGCCAGCAAGCCTCTTGCGCTTCAGCTTCATATTTGTAATCAACTTCTTCAATGATGCGCGCACGAAGTTCTTCAAGAAGCGGCTTCATATCAAGACCAGGTAGAACTAATTGGAAGATCTTGGCAAAGCGTTGAATCTGATTTAAGTCAGAGATCAAAGCCTCCGCCGCGCCCGGATATTGAATCTTTACCGCAACTGGGCGGCCATCTTTCCAAACACCTTTATGTACTTGCCCGATAGATGCCGAAGCAGTTGCTTTATCTTCAAATGATGTGAAGTTATCGCGCCAATCTTCACCGAGCTCTTTCGCCAATACCTTGTGAACAACGCGGGTTGGAAGCGGAGGAGCAGACTCTTGCAACTTAGTAAGAGTCTCGCGATAAGGCTTTGCAATGTTTTCCGGAAGGGCTGCCTCAAAGACAGATAGCGCTTGCCCGAACTTCATCGCGCCACCCTTGAGTTCGCCAAGAACTTTAAAGAGTTGTTCTGCAGTCTTCTCTTGAATATCTGTGATGACTACAGAAGATGATTGGCCAACGAGTTGTTTACCAAGACCTAAAACACCGCGACCTGCCAAACCGACGGGGATCGAAACCATCTTTGCTGAACGAGCAGCGGTTGATTTCGGAATCTCCGTTTCGATCTGATCCTTTTTGGCCATGCCCGTATTGTTCAGAAAAAGCGGCTATCGCGCTATTTGAAAATGGCTTACCAACTACAGCCACACATGGGATGGCGGGTAATTGTGATGTGTTCTGTATTACAGAGATCGGTTAGGTCGATCGCAATCGCATCGCGCGTTAAAACGGCGCTACCGGTGTCGATTATTGAGAGCAGTTGCGCAGCGATAATCGCAGATAGGTAATGCGCGCCAACTACCGGAATTTCATCACGTGTTTTCGGATACTCGATAACTTCGCAATTTCCTTGATCGTTAATAGTTAGCTCTAAACAGCGGGTACAAGGCGTTAAACCTGGTTTAACTAAATGCGAAATTGTTAAACGGGCGCCACTTATCTCGCTTACTAAAATATGCTCTTGCCCGGCTGCCATCCAGAGCGCATGAATTGCTGGATCTATTTCTCCAAAGTGCACCTTGATCACCTTCTCGGCGAAGTTATTGGGTATCTCTTCTGCGCTCTCATTAGCGGCCGGAAAGAGCGAAAGACTTTTGGCAATGGCAGTGCTGCTCTTTACAAATATCTGTCCGTTATCTGTAGCTGATAGATATCCACCAGTTACATCAAGATCACCAATTGTTTCAGCACCTCGGCGAAAATTTGGAGCAAATTGCGTATCAGTGACACCGCTTGCTATTAATTGCGCGAAGAGATGTTGTGCGGCGCGAGAGTTTCCAGAGATTTCAATGTGCGCACTTTGCCGCACGCTAACTTTATTTACACCGGAGTCGGTAACGCCTGGCAACCAACGAGTCAACGTTAACTCGGCGCCGATGCGATTACTCATTTGAGAGAATGCGGCATCTTTACTGCGATCACCAAACTTCTCTGCCCGCTCTGTAATCTGCGAGATAAATCTTTGAGATATCTGAATCGCGCTGTTTTCGGTCTGCAAGAGTTCGTGCGCAGCAAGCTCTGCCATTAACTCTTCAAAGCTTTCATGGGAGATCGATAAGTTGGCGCAGATTTCGTTGCGGCTGGCGCCGGCCTTAAGCGCCGAGTAAAGCGCGGGGGCATCGCTGGAATAGATCGCAACCTGCGAGCGCGAGTTACCAATGAGGTAGCCGTTGGTTACATGGCTCTGGCGATATAGCGCAGCGCCATCTTTAAGTTTTGGGTTCCGATTAGTTGGGTTCTTGGTAATTGTCATCTGCGAAGGATTGGCGCTCGGGCCAAGCAGGCGCGGTGAGGCTGTGTGTGGGCGCTACTTACGCGCGCGAATCTTTACGCAGGGGATAAAAATAAATTCACCCCGTGCTCGCCAACGTGCGGCGAACAACGGGGTGAATCTTTAATGTTGGTGAACTCTGTTACTGAGCCTTGCCAAGAATTCTGTTGACCTTGGTGCCACAGACTGGGCAGATGCCCTGTGCCATGCGACGACCAGAGTCTGAGATCTTCACAGTGCCTTCGAAGTCACGCTTCTCTTTGCACTTAACGCAGTAAGCGTCACCCTTGTATGTCTCTGCTGTCATGATTTGCCTCCAATCGCCGCCTGAGCTTTGAGCGCCCACGCGTGCAAGCATGACGATACCCCTGTCCACGCTCAAATACGCTTATCTAACCCCTGTTTGTGCGGAGTTTTTTTAGCTCGACAGGCTCAGCCAGGGCGCGTTCTGCCGCCTCATACCCGTCTGGGCGCGTTCTGCCGCCTCATACCCGTCTAGATAGGCGCTGGCCAGTTCAGAGTCCTCAAAACGGGCCAAGACCTCGGTAAAGGCTGGGCCGTGGTCAAAGTGCTCAAGGTGGATCGCCTCATGGAAGAGGACATAGTCCAGAGCGTAATCCGGGGCGAGCTTTAGACGATCTGAGATCCGAATCGTGCGGTCAACGCTGGTGCAAGAGCCCCAGCGCTCGCGCATCGGGCGCCAGTTGATCGATGCAGGGCGTGCCGTGATCTCTGGGGCTAGGGATGCCATTAGTTCATGGGTGCGTTCTATGAGGCGTTCTTCGCTCGGAGTTCGTTCCGATTCTTGGCTTCGAATCTTGGAGATCATTTCTGGAACGATCGCGCGTTCATCTGCCTTACTCATCCGCGCAGGAATGGAGACGATGATGCGACCGCCTTGGCGATATGCCGAGATATTTCGTTTACGACGGGCAGAACGAATAACGAGAATCTCACCCTCTGAAATTCCTGGCAGGGTTAGATCTTCTTCGCCACCAATGTCATCAAAGGCCATTTTGAAACTCCATATGGAAAAAGTACTCCTTCGAATCGAAATTAACTTATCTATCCGCAAAATCTCAAGTACGTGTTGAGAGATTTGCGATGAATCAAACGCTCATTACAAGGTAATTAATGGGTGTGTCAAATCTCTATTTATTTGATTCTCGGCACTTTTGGTCATAAGTTGCGCTTACGAAGTCCTCGGATAACCGTTCTATATCTGCAAGGGGAAGGCAGATATATGAATGTGCGCCCGGGGACTTCGCTTTTCTTTTCTTAACTAATTCTGAAGTACTAGAGCAAACCCGAGAGATCATCTGGAATAGATGTACTTGTCAGGAACTTCTCAGGATCTAATAAATCATCAGCGGTTGGAAGTAACCCGCTCCAGATTTGATCGCGCTCGCCAACGCTCTTTACTTCACGGATCTTCTTCCAGAAAGCGCTCGCCTCGCGAGTTAGCTTTGGCGAAACTTGCAGACCAAGCATCGATGAGAATAACTGTTGCGCAGGTGATGAAGAAGCGCGACGACGTCGATGTGATTCGCGGAGTTGTTCGATACTCGGAATTCGATCTCCAGCAGCAAGTGAAACAACTTCATCAGTCCAACCATCGATTAGCGCCAAAACAGTTTCCAGTTTTAACAGCGCACTCTTCTGCGCCGGTGATTCTTCAGGTGTAAAAATTCCATTATCTAAAGCAAAGGAAATCGCTTCTCCTTCGCCAGCGCCTTCAGGCATATTTGCTTGCATACCTTCAAAAGCCTCTTGCGCCTGGCGTTGAATAGCATCGATATCAATATGAATACATTTTCCATATTCCACAACCGCGCTTTGAATATATGAAACTAGCCAAGGGTTATGCGCAAATAAACGAGCTACTGCGCCTTCGCGTAGAGCGTGAAAGATAAAGACTTCAGATTTAGCGATCTCTAAATCAACTGCCCAATTCTCAATATTTTCTGGAATAACAATGGCGCGGGCGGGATCTAGTAGCGGCAGGCCAACGTCGTGGGCGCCGGTAACGCTGGTGGCTAAGGTGCCAATCGACTGCCCCAGTTGAGTTGCGATCATGGTGCCGATAAAGGAGCGCAACATCGCAGTGATCATCTCGATCGGCGGCTGGCCCTGCTCCGGATCGGCAGCCTGTGCGTTCATCGCTTGATCCATTAGATCGGAAATTGCTGAAGATAAACCAGCAGCAAGCGGCTCAATGGTCTTATGCCATCCAGGCATAGTTTCAAGAACCCAATCCATTCTGCTTACCGCCATTGGCGCATGAGTGGATGCCGGAAATGAAGTCGCTTCATTTAGCCAGAGCTCTGAAATTTCAAAGGCGTTTTCAACTACCGAAACATCTTTCGTTCCAAGTGGTTTCAACCCTTGCACTTTTACAAATTTAGTAGCGGTATCCCTTGCCGTTGTAATCGAGAGGACTTCTTCTCCATCTTTACCGCTATTGGTTTTTCCAACTTGCGAAAAGAGAGAAGTGAAAGGATTTACAAACCCTGCAGGATTGATTCCAAGTTGTTCAAATTGCGCCTTCATCTGTTCTTGCATCTGACGCATCATCGCTTCGAAATCGGGACGGCCAGAGTTATTGGGATCGTTGGGATCATCGGGAGTAAAACCAAAACCGGCCACAATCCGACTCCATTCTCTGTTACTTCTATCTTGTTTTACCTACAACACCTTGGGTGCGAAATTCCTTCCCGCAGGCGCTAGGCTATCTAACATGTCCAACGCTTTCACGGCTCTCATCTGGTGGGTAATTCCGCTCGCAGGCCTGCTTGGCGCACTTGGCTATGTCGTATGGGTTACCCAATTTAAATCAAAGTTTGAATCTGAAACCACCCGCTCTGTCGGCCAATTTCAACGCTTTCAAGACTCCTTCCGCGCCGCTGAGATAACTACAAACACTGCAGCGAACACTGATGAATTAGATGAATTAACTGACCCATCTTCCGATGGCGCACCTGCGGGCTCAAGTACCAGCGACTAAATCTCGTGACCGTTCGACTTCCTCGCACCACATCCCTTGTTCTAGCCATTTTCTTCGGTACCGCCTTTCTTGCCCCCCTTCCATTTGTAGTTTTAATGCCTGGAAATGCGCAGAATGTTTTAGATCAAAAGGCTGAAGTTAAGACGATAACTCTCTCTAAGTCGGCGCCGGCATCGCTCAAGATTTATCCCAGCGATGGGAACCTTTATCTGCTCTCAATTCTGATCACCAACCCATCGGCATATGTAACTGGAGTTGAACTTCTTTACTCTTGGATGAAGAGTGAATATGCGGTAATGCCGAGATCGCTATTTTATAAAGATGGCCGAAGTGCGGAAGCAGAGAAAGCGATTGCAAAGTCTGAGATGGTTGACTCGCAGGTTGTTGCTAAATCGGTGGCGCTGGAATATCTCAAAGCGAATTACCCGCAATCTTCAGCAGTTTCTATTAAACCAAGTGATCTGGAAATTTCACTTGCTAAGACCGGTGGTCCAAGTGGCGGGCTCGCCTTTGCAATCGGAATTATCGAGCTACTTACGAACGAGAGTATTTTGCAGGGCAAGAGCGTTGCAGTGACAGGAACAATTGATAGCGCTGGAAAAGTGGGAAGTATCGGGGGAGTTGCTGAGAAAATTTTGGCGGCAAAGAAGGCTGGCGCAACTCTCATCCTTGTTCCAGAGGCCAATTGCAAAGACCTTGCACCAAATCTTGCGACAATTCCATCTGGGATTAAAGTTGCAGCGGTTCGCAGCCTAAAAGAGGCTATGGCCGCGTTCAATTCGGAAGACCCGCGAGGGTGCGCTAACTTAGGAGCATGATGAAAAAGCCAAGCCCGCTAGCAATTACCCTAACTATTCTGGCAGTTATTACTGGCGCACTTGTTGCGTTAAGTGGTTTCTATGTTGATTGGCTCTGGTTCAACTCAGTTGGCTTCACTGGCGTATGGTCAACTGTCCTAACAACGAAGGTCGCGCTCTTTGTAATCGCCGGTCTTCTAACATCCTTAATAATTTCGCTAAATATTTATCTAGCATTTCGTCGTCGCCCCTTTTACGTTCCAACCTCGGTTGAAGCCGACAACCTAGAGCGCTACCGCGCAACGATCGATCCAATCCGCAAACTAGTCTTTGCCGGAATTGTTTTAGTTCTCTTCTACTTCGGTGGAACAAGTGCCTCAAATCTTTGGGGCTCATGGTTGCTCTTTAGCAACTCAACAGAGTTTGGTGTTCAAGATCCGCAATTCGGCCTCGATATCTCCTTCTTCGCATTCCGCCTACCGTTCTTTCAAACACTTATCGGTTGGGGAATTTCAACTTTAATTTTGGCAACTTTGGCAAGTGCTGCAGTGCACTACCTCTACGGTGGAATTCGTCCGCAGGTTCCACAAGAGCGCACAACAGTTGCTGCTCGCGTTCAGCTTTCTGTTCTACTTGGCTTAATCGTTCTCTTGAAGGCCGTTGCTTACTACTTCGATCGCTTTGCACTCGCACTTAAAGAGAGCAGATTGATCACCGGCCTTACCTATACCGATGTAAATGCAACTCTTCCAGCCAAATCAATCTTGGCGGCGATTGCAGTTATCTGTTCACTTCTCTTCTTTGCAAATATTGTCCGCAAATCATGGCTACTTCCTGCAGCAGGTACCGCGCTCATGGTTGGCGCTTCAGTTCTTATCGCAGGTGTTTACCCAGGTGCGGTTCAACAGTTCCAGGTAAAGCCATCTGAATCATCTAAGGAAGCCCCTTATATTCAGCGCAATATCGATGCCACCCGCGATGCCTACGGCATTGCCGGCGTTGAGATGAAGGATTACCAAGCAACTGTTTCTACAAATTCAGGTCAGCTAGCAAATGATGCCGCGACCATTGCAAATATTCGTTTGATGGATCCAAACGTTCTCTCTGCAACGTTCCGGCAACTACAGCAGATCAAGCCTTACTACTCATTCCCAGAATCACTCGATATCGATCGTTACACAGTTAACGGTGTACAACGCGATGCTGTTGTTGCGGTTCGCGAGCTAAATATCGAAGGTAACCCAAGCCGTAACTGGATTAACGATCACTTGGTTTACACCCACGGTTTCGGTTTTGTATCTGCATTTGGAAATACCGTTGATGCCGATGGCAAGCCAAACTTCCTAGTTGGAGATCTTCCTCCAACAACCGGTCTTGGAAAGTTCCAACCACGCGTTTACTTCGGTGAGAACGTTCCTGATTACTCAATCATCGGCGGACCAAAGACTGATACTCCTGTTGAATTCGACTATCCAGATGATGCTTCAGCAAATGGACAGAAGAACTACACATATACAGGTAAGGGTGGCGTCCCAATGGGCGGCCTCTTTAAGAAATTGCTCTTCGCAATTCAATATCAAGAACAGCGCATCGTTCTTTCAAGTTTGATCAACTCAGAATCAAAGATTCTCTACAACCGTTCACCACGTGATCGCGTTGCCAAAGTTGCGCCATGGCTAACTATTGATGGAGATCCATACCCAGCGATCGTAGATGGCAAGATTCAATGGATCATCGACGGATACACAACTAGCTCTGGTTACCCATATTCACAGACCACAGCACTCGGAGCAGCAACTACAGATGCTCTAACCACAAACTCTGCAGCAGTTACTGCGCAGCGAAATCAGAATATTAACTACATCCGTAACTCGGTTAAGGCCACTGTTGACGCCTATGACGGCACAGTTGTTCTTTACCAATGGGATGAGAAGGATCCAGTCCTAAAGACCTGGATGAAGGCCTTCCCAAATACAGTTACCCCAAAGAGCAAGATGTCTAAAGAACTTCTCGAGCACATCCGCTATCCGGAAGATATGTTCCGTGTACAACGCGATGTACTTAGCTCGTATCACGTACAAACTGCCGCTGCCTTCTACGGTGGACAAGATTTCTGGCGCGTGCCACGTGATCCTTCTACATTCGGAGCCAACGCCGGTGCGCAACCTCCGTACTACATGACTCTAGAAATGCCAGGTTCAGATAAACCTACATTTACTTTAACCACGCCATTCGTTCCACGTGGTGGACGTGAAAACCTTTCCGCATTCGCTGTTGTTGATTCAAATAACGGTCCTAATTACGGCAAGATCACTGTTCTGCAATTACCACGAAGCACAAACGTGGCAGGTCCTTCACAAGTTGCATCTAACTTCGAAGCAAAACCTGAAGTTGCTAACTCGCTCTCCTTGCTCCGCCAAGGTGGATCAGATGTTGTACTTGGAAACTTGTTAACACTGCCAGTCGGTGGAGGTCTTCTCTACGTACAACCTGTCTATGTGCGAGCAACTTCAAACACTGCTGCATATCCATTACTACAGAAAGTTCTCGTATCTTTCGGTGATGTAATTGGATTCGATAGCTCACTTAAGGGCGCCCTTGATCAAGTATTTGGTGGTAACTCCGGAACTTCTTCATCAGGAGCACCGGTTATGGTGGTAACTCAGGAACTTCTTCATCAGGAGCACCGGTCACATCAACAACCAATAACGCATCTGATGATCTAAAGTCAGCGTTGCAAAACGCAAGACAAGCACTTGCCGACGGTAATACCGCACTCGCTAAGGGCGATTTCGCAGCTTACGGTCGCGCACAAGATCGCTTAAAGGCTGCACTTGCCGCTGCAATCGCTGCTGAAGGACGTAAGTAATTTCTTTATCGCTTTAATTAACCATTAATTAAGCGGATTTGGCTATTACTTGCCCACCCTTTAGACTGACACTTCCGACGCGGGGTGGAGCAGCTCGGTAGCTCGCTGGGCTCATAACCCAGAGGTCGTAGGTTCAAATCCTGCCCCCGCTACTAGATTGAGGTCCGATTGTGACTAACCAAGTAACTACAACAATCAAGGTTTTACATACAGGGCGAAATCGCAATACCGTCTTCTGGCGCGGCATATTGGTTGCCCCCGCCTTTATCTTCTTGGCAACCTTCTCGACTTCTACTTGGAGTGAAGGATCAGATACTGGAATTGGCGCAGCAGGCGTTGTATTTATCCCAACAGTTCTTGCACTTCTGTTCCGCAAGAAATATCCAAGCTTTGTTCTAACTTTCAATCATGCCGTTCTTGAACTCGGAACCCGCGTATTCGCATACCTCTTCTTACTCAACGATGACTATCCATCAATCGAGCGCAATCCAAACGTTGCGATCATCTTCCCTGATGTTGAAGGTGGCGCAAAGCTAAAGCGCGGAAAGTACCCAGCATGGGCTGGTGAAATTGTGCTCGGCTCATTCGCTTACTGGAATCGCGTGCAGGGTTACATGTTGCTACTCGTAACTGACGAGTACCCAACTTTCCGACTCAAGTAATTTAACTATTTAATAGTTAACGAATTAGTCACTACAAATAGCGAGCTAATCGCCATGGCACCTGCTGCATACATCGGCGTTAAAGCGCCTGCTGCAGCGATTGGAATCCCAATTACGTTGTAGGCAAATGCCCATCCCAAGTTAACCTTGATCGTTTTAAGCGTACGCTTAGATAAATTGAGCGCATCGACAACGCTCATTAACTCAGGGCGCATCAAAGTTATATCTGCAGATGAGATCGCAGAATCTGTACCAGTTCCCATCGCCATACTTAAATCTGCTGCCGCAAGTGCTGCCGCATCGTTGATGCCATCACCGATCATCAAAACAGTGTGGCCCGCTGACTTTAGAGCGTTGATGCGATCAAGTTTTTCCTCAGGTAGCGCTCGGGCAATTACATGCTCGCCCTTAATTCCTACAGCGCGCGCAATTGCGCCAGCGCTCTCTTCGTTATCTCCAGTTATTAACCAAGGGGTAATTCCCTTATCAATAAGTGCGGTGATGGTTGCAGCGGCATCTGCTTTAACCTGATCACCAGTTGCAAAGACTGCGATTGCAACGCCATCCCAGGCAAGTACTGAGACGCTGTGGCCTGATTCTTCGGCGCGGCTAATTGCAGATTCAATTCCTGGATCGAATGTTGTTGCGCTATGGGCGATTGCTTTAGGTGTTCCAATCAAAACAACTGGAGAGATGGCACCAATTAAAACTCTTCCCGCAACTCCTGCACCAGGAGTCTGGGTAAATTCGACAACATCTTTACGCACTGCACCATTGGCTAGCGCGTGAGATGCGATCGCTTGTGCGATCGGATGGTCATTGGCTAGTTCAAGCGATAACGCAGTCGAAAGAATTGTCTTCTCATTTAGAAATTCAGCATAGGTAGCGCCCAGAACTTTGTGAGCGCTAGTTGGAATCGTTGTCTCATGCACCTTCATGACGCCAGTTGTGAGCGTTCCGGTCTTATCGAGAACAACAACATCGACCTTGCGTGCGAGTTCCAAAGCACGAGGCTGACGCAGAACGATTCCGCGAGCGGCGCCGCGACCTGATGCGACAAGTAAGGCAACCGGAGTTGCTAAACCGAGTGCGCATGGGCAGGCGATAACTAAGACGGTGATCGCGATTTGAATTGAAT
>JAPLBI010000172.1 GCA_026392815.1 Actinomycetota bacterium | reverse complement strand
GTTGGCTCTTCTTTGCCAAGCAATACTGCGCGATCATCTTCAGATAAACCGCCCCAGATTCCGTAAGGCTCTTGCACTGCTAGCGCGTGTGCGCGGCATGCCTGGATAACTGGGCAAGATGCGCAGACAGCCTTCGCTGCATTCTCGCGATTGCGACGACGTGGGCCGCGTTCTCCATCTGGATGGAAGAACATCTCAGCAGGAAGTTCGCGACAGGCGCCTTCGTACTGCCATTCCCAATGATCTGCGATTGGAAGCGGTAGACGTGATAGTTCAGCCATGTTCTTCTCCTTGCCTTGTTGTAGGCCAACCATACAACCGCGCCATAGGTTGTTCAAGTACCTATCGGGTCAAAAGTTGTTCGTTTCGTCACGGTGCGAGCGTGTTTCAAGTGGTGAGGTGGGCCAGTTCACGCCACCATAGGCGCATGGAAGAGCTCCTGACGGTTGCAGCCGTTGCCCGCCAAATCGGCGTAGCCCCAGCAACTCTGCGGACCTGGGCTCGCCGTTACGGCCTGGGACCCTCGAGCCACGAAGCCGGCGAACACCGCAGATATTGCGCCAGCGATCTCGCCAAGTTAACTCTGATGCGCCGGTTAATCACCGCAGGCGTTGCACCCGCTGAAGCTGCCGAACAAGCACTGGCACATAAGGGTGAAGTCAAAGTAGAGAAGATTTTAAAGACCTTTGAAGTTCGCGAAGATGTTGTCGCTGCAATTGTCAAAGCAGCCAATTCACTCGATCGAAATTTTGTAGAAAGTATCTTGCGTAAAGATATTGAAAAATATGGGGTTATTGATAGTTGGCAGGAAGTCATTGTTCCCGTATTAGTAATAGTCGGAGATGCCTGGCAAGAAACAGGCACCGGAATTGAAGTCGAACATTTACTCTCTGAAACCATTACTGCAATACTGCGCGAACGTTCAAAGCAGTTAAAGACGCCGCTAAATTCGCGTCCAGTTTTATTGGCATCCGTAGGTGAAGAACTTCACTGCTTAGCGTTGCATGCACTTCATGCCGCCCTTGCTGAAGCGAAAGTTGATTGCCATTTCTTAGGTGCACGCACCCCGCTAGAGGCGTTATCAAATGTTGTCACCCGCAGCGCCCCACCTGCTGTTTTCCTTTGGGCACAACTTTCGAAAAATGGTGACCCAAAGTTCTTCCGTGATATCCCGGCAATCCGTCCAGCGCCCCGCTTTATATTGGGTGGGCCCGGATGGGATCGCAATCAATGCGGCGATGTGGCATTTGCTGATGATTTATCGCTGGCCTGCGCACAGATTAAGCAGGCTTTGGGAGCCTAAAACTCAAGTTAGACTAGGGCGCTCAACCACAGTACGGAGGGCTCATGAGCAGCGATAACGACAAAGTCGCGATGCTCGGGCTGACTTACGACGATGTGCTCTTATTGCCAGATGCCTCTGAGGTTGTTCCTAGCGAAGTAAATACCGCAACTTGGTTAACTCGAAATATTTCACTTGCCGTTCCGGTCATTTCATCTGCGATGGATACCGTTACCGAATCAACGATGGCGATCGCTATGGCCAAGGCCGGCGGAATCGGAATCATTCACCGCAATCTGCCGATCGAAGAACAAGTAACCCACGTTAAGTTAGTTAAGAACGTTGGCCTTGCAGGTGCAGCAGTTGGCGTTGGCGATGATGGTTTTGCCCGTGCACAGGCTTTAATCGAAGCCGGCGTGGATGTAGTTGTTGTTGATACCGCACATGGCCATCACCGCGCTGTATTAGATGCGATCGAACGCATTAAAAAGTTTTCGTCCACTATCGAAATTATCGGTGGCAACGTCGCAACGCGTGCAGGCGCACAAGCGCTAATTAACGCAGGTGCTGATGCGGTAAAGGTTGGCGTCGGTCCCGGATCAATCTGCACAACGCGCGTTGTTGCAGGTGTTGGTGTTCCACAAATAACCGCGATCATGGAAGCTGCTAAGGCATGTAACAAGGCCGGCATTCCGCTAATCGCAGATGGTGGTCTTCAATATTCAGGTGACATTGTTAAGGCAATTGTTGCTGGCGCAAATTCAGTAATGCTTGGTTCACTTCTTGCCGGTTGTGAAGAGTCACCAGGACAACTCGTTGAAATCGATGGCCGAAAGTACAAGGCATATCGCGGCATGGGTTCACTCGGTGCGATGCAATCTCGCGGAGAACAGAAGTCATATTCCAAAGATCGCTATATGCAAGACGATGTTTTATCTGAAGACAAACTTGTCCCTGAAGGCATCGAAGGAAGAGTTGCCTACCGCGGCCCAGTTGCTGAAGTTGTTCACCAACTCGTTGGCGGATTACGCAGCGGAATGGGTTATGCCGGCGCTCCTGATATCGAAACGCTGCGCCGTGAAGGTCGCTTAATTCAAATTACTGCAGCAGGGCTACAAGAGAGCCATCCTCACGATGTCTTACATGTTGCCGATGCCCCTAACTACAGCAAGAAGAGCTAAGGAAGGCCGCCATGGATATCGAGATCGCACCAGGAAAACGCGCCCGCCAGGCTTACTCATTTGACGATATCGCCATCGTTCCAAGCCGCCGTACTCGAAACCCCGAAGATGTTTCAACTGCGTGGCAGATCGATGCTTATAAATTTGATATTCCAATGATGGCAGCGCCGATGGACTCTGTTGTTTCTCCTGAAACTGCAATTGAAATTGGAAGACTAGGTGGACTCGGCGTTCTGAACCTAGAGGGTCTTTGGACTCGTTATGACGATCCACGTATTCCACTTGGTGAAATCGCATCGATGCCAGATAAGCATGCCACTCGTCGCATGCAAGAAATTTATAGCGCACCGATTCGCCCAGAGTTAATCAAAGAGCGCATCAAAACTATTCGCGATTCTGGTGTCACAGTCGCTGCATCACTTTCCCCACAGCGCACTGCCGAACTTCACAAGGCAGTTATCGATGCTGGTGTAGATATCTTCGTAATCCGCGGCACAACAGTTTCCGCCGAGCACGTTGGTAACGATGATTCAGCGCTAAACCTCAAGAAATTCATCTACGAATTAGATGTGCCGGTAATTGTTGGTGGAGTCGCTACTGCAACAGGTGCACTGCACTTGATGCGCGCAGGAGCAGCTGGTGTTCTAGTTGGTTTCGGTGGCGGTGCTGCACACACAACTCGTAAAGTTTTAGGTATCGAAGTTCCAATGGCATCTGCTGTTGCTGAAGTTGCTGCAGCGCGCCGTGAATACTTAGATGAATCAGGTGGACGATATGTTCACGTTATTGCAGACGGTTCAGTTGGTCGCTCTGGTGATATCGCAAAGGCAATTGCCGTTGGTGCAGATGCAGTAATGATGGGCTCCCCACTTGCAAAGGCAACACAGGCGCCCGGACTCGGATGGCACTGGGGATCAGAAGCACATCACCAAGAACTTCCACGTGGCGAACGCGTAAACGTTGGCACCGTTGGCACACTTGAAGAAATTCTTAACGGACCATCACATACATCTGATGGCTCAATGAACCTCTTTGGCGCACTTCGCCGCGCAATGGCAACCTCTGGTTATTCGGATGTTAAATCATTCCAGCGCGTAGAAGTAATCATTCACGGGGCGTAAATGAGTAATTCGCAGAACGGCGTACTGGTCGTTGATTTCGGTGCGCAATATGCACAACTGATCGCACGCCGTGTTCGCGAAGCAAATGTTTTCTCGGAAATTGTTCCATCACATATCACCGCTGCTGAAGTTTCGGCCAAGGCGCCATCTGCAATTGTTCTATCGGGCGGGCCTTCAAGTGTTTATGCAGATCGCGCGCCAAAGTTCGATGCTGAAATTCTTAAACTCGGTATTCCGGTATTTGGCATTTGTTACGGCTTCCAAGCGATGGCCGCAGCGCTTGGTGGCGTTGTAAGCCAGACAGGTAAATCAGAATTCGGCCGCACTGAAATTAAAGCGGAAGTAAGTTCCAAGATCTTTGCAACGCTACCTGCATCACAGAGCGTTTGGATGTCGCACGGCGATGCGGTTACACAAGCACCTGCTGGTTTCAGAATCTGTGCAGTTACTGCAGATACACCGATTGCTGCTTTCGAAGATGCCACCGGAAAAATCGCTGGCGTGCAGTTCCACCCCGAAGTTCTTCACTCAGAACACGGCCAGGCAATCCTGAAAAATTGGCTGATCAATATCGCAGGTTGCGTACCGAACTGGACAACTGGAAATATCGCAGAGAATGAAGTTGCTAAAGCAAAGGCGCTAATTGGCAGCAAGCGC
>JAPLBI010000140.1 GCA_026392815.1 Actinomycetota bacterium | reverse complement strand
TAGGCATTCACGATAAGCACATCGAAGTAATCGTTCGCCAAATGCTCAAGCGCATCACAGTGCTTGAAGCAGGAGATGCGGATCTACTTCCTGGCGAACTCGTAGAACGCGGTCGCTTTGAAACCGAAAACCGTCGCGTAGTCACAACAGGTGGCAAGGCAGCCTCAGGTCGCCCAGAACTTATGGGTATCACCAAGGCATCACTTGCAACTGAGTCATGGCTATCAGCGGCTTCATTCCAGGAAACAACTCGCGTGCTTACAGATGCTGCGTTGTCAGAGAAGAGCGATCCTTTGCTCGGTCTGAAGGAGAACGTAATCATCGGTAAGTTGATTCCTGCTGGTACCGGCCTTGCTCGTTACCGCAATATCCGCGTTGAACCTACAGAAGCTGCAAAGGCTGCGGTCTACGCTGCATACGATGAGTACGATTTCACACCATTCGATCAGGGTGGTTCAGGCGAAGCAGTTCGCTTGGATGAAGTCGAGATTCCTCGATAGAAGTTACTTAATAAAAAAGGCTCCCTTCGGGGAGCCTTTTTTATTAGACTCGCACAATGAGCGATGACAAAAAGTTCCACGTTGCACGTCACGATGAACGCGAGCTATTTGATCGCGATGCAATTAATCGCCTGCTAGATAACCAATATGTAGCCCACGTGGGCTTTATCGATCAAGATAACCAGCTGCCCTTTGTGATCCCTATGGGCTTTGCCCGCGACAATGACCGGATTTTGCTCCATGGTTCAACGGGTTCCCGCATGATGCGCCAGATCGCACAGGGGATTGACCTGTGTGTAACCGTTACTCAGTTAAATGCAATAGTCGTTGCTCGATCTTCATTTAACTCATCTATGAACTACGAATCAGTGATGATCTTCGGGGTTGCCCGCGTACTTGAAGAGTCCGAGAAATATCTAGCGCTGGAGCGAATTACCGAAAAGTTAGTGCCTGGCCTTTCAAAATACGGTCGTCCCTTGGTAAGTAAAGAGATTGCTGCAACGATGATCGTTGAACTCTCACTCGATAAAATCTCGGCAAAGTCGCGCGAAGGTGATCCTTTAGATGATGACGAAGATGTAGCTCTACCGATTTGGGCGGGCATACTTCCAATTGAAACAAAGCTTGGTGCACCAATTACCGCGGCAAATGCTGCGGGTATGGCTGTTCCTTCACATATCGCTAATTAATTAGCGCTTAGCGCAGCGAGTGCAACTTCCACCATGTCATTGAGGGTGCGCTCTCTTGCATCGGCATCCATCGCTTCATGTGTGATCACGTGATCAGAAACAGTTAGCACAGCAAGTGCTTTCTTTCCCTTACGGGCAGCAATTGAGTACAACTGACTTGCTTCCATCTCAAGTGCCAGGACGCCATGCTTAATCAATTTTTCGTTGGCATCGGTTTCATCATAGAAATAATCCATCGATGAAACTCCGCCGACATGTACGCGATCAAATTTCTTAGAAGCCTCATACGCTGCTTGCAATAAACCGAAATCCGCATGTGGTGCAAAATCTAAACCGTTGGTGAAACGACGATTTATATTTGAATCAGTTGATGCCGTCATCGCCAAAATTAAATCACCGACTTTTGTCTTCTCTTGGATCGCACCGCATGTGCCGATACGGATCGCAGACTCAACGCCGTGTTCATTGAAGAGCTCGGTTACGTAAATAGATAGAGAAGGAAGGCCCATTCCGGTGCCTTGGACCGAGATCCGCTCACCGCGGTAGGTGCCGGTATAGCCGAACATATTTCGGATCGAGTTGTACTGCTTGGCCCCATCCAGATAGTTCTCGGCCACCCATTTCGCCCGCAAAGGGTCGCCTGGGAGGAGAATTTTCTCGGAAATTTCGCCCTTTTGGGCTCCAATGTGAAGGCTCATGGGTTGATTATGTATCTACACCCCTTGATTTAGGCACTTATTGACGAGGAACCCCTGCCTAATTCGGGAGGCGGTGCCTTCGGACAAGCGACACGCCGTACAACGAAAAAAGGCCATTTTTGGGGCCAGGGGAGCCCTAGAAGAGTAAAAGGGCCGTTTTGACCTTTACGCCTGAACCCCGATACCCTTCGCGTCTGCTCTTTTAAGAGCTTTTTGCCTTGCCCCTGTTAAGAAATTATCAGTTGCAACTGCGCATCGGGTGCAACACACCCGACCGCGTGGGTCGGACAACGAGCGTAAAAAAGCAGTAACCGAAATGGAGACGAAGTGCCAACGATTCAACAACTAGTTCGTCGTGGTCGTGCAGAAAAGACTACGAAGACAAATACACCTGCGCTAAAAGGTTCACCACAGCGTCGCGGTGTATGTACACGTGTGTACACAACAACACCTAAGAAGCCTAACTCTGCGCTTCGCAAAGTGGCACGTGTTCGTTTAACAAGTGGCATGGAAGTTACTGCATACATCCCAGGTGAAGGTCATAACCTACAAGAGCACTCCATTGTTCTTGTTCGTGGTGGTCGCGTAAAAGATCTACCTGGCGTTCGTTACAAAATTATTCGTGGATCACTCGATACACAAGGTAAAAAACCGTAAGCAATCACGTTCACGTTACGGTGCTAAGAGAGAGAAGAAGGCTAGCTAATGCCACGTAAAGGTCCTGTAGTAAAGAGCCCTGTTGTTGCTGATCCGGTTTACAACTCACCTGTTGTAACTGCACTTATCAACCGCGTACTTCTTCACGGCAAGCGTTCAACTGCTGAAAGCATTGTCTACAACGCACTTGAAGGCACACGCACAAAGACACAGGTTGATCCACTAATCACTTTGAAGCGCGCACTCGACAACATTAAGCCTGCTGTTGAAGTACGTTCACGCCGCGTTGGTGGAGCTACATACCAAGTACCAGTAGAAGTTAAAGCTGGCCGTTCAACAACTTTGGCACTTCGCTGGTTAATTGATTACTCACGTTCACGTCGTGAAAAGTCAATGGCAGAGCGTCTAACAAATGAATTAATCGATGCATCAAACGGTCTCGGAGCAGCTGTAAAGCGCCGCGAAGATACCCACAAAATGGCGGAAGCAAACAAGGCGTTTGCTCACTACCGCTGGTAATTAA
>JAPLBI010000102.1 GCA_026392815.1 Actinomycetota bacterium | reverse complement strand
TCTTTACTTGATTAGCTTTAAGCCCTAATTGTTTTTGAAGTGAGGCAAGTCCTACTTTATCTACGTCAGCGATGACAACAGTTCCACCGCGTGAAGTAATCAACTGCGCCGCCGCTCGACCAATTCCACTCGCTGCCCCCACAACCAAAACAACCTGACCACTGAAATTGCTTAGATCACTTGCCATTTTTCCTCCTCGGTTGGTGCGCGCAGCTTTGCGAGAGTCGCAATCTCAGGCTTCATTTACATCTAAATTCTGTAAAAACTGTTTGCCGTGGCAGATGAAATAGCAATCTGTTCTTCCACAGAATATTGGGAAATGATTTTGCGATAGATATTCATAACAATGTCATAGGAACTAAAGAGGCGATCTAGCGGCCAATTCGAACCGAGCATGCAACGTTGCGGTCTAAAAATAGATATGCAATGTTCGATCCAAGGCCGGATACTGGTTTCTGTAAATTTTGGATCCATCATTCCTACTCCAGATATCTTGCAGAAAATGTTTGGTTCATTTGCTAAGGCCTGCATTCCTATCTTCCAATTGGCAAAATAGTCATCTGCTGTTGAAGTAGGAATACCAATATGCTCAATTACAATTTTTAGCTGCGGATGTTTTCTGGCAATTTCGGCTACAAGAGGCATATTAGGCCATTGGCAGTCTAAATCGAGAACTAAATTATTCTCTGCCAGGTAATTCAGTGCCGAATTTAACTCTTTATTCTCGCCCCCACTTAATAGCGCACCTTCCACGGCAAAGTCACGGACCCCTCTGAAATTTGCATACTGCAAATGTTGATCAATGACCTTGTGTGCACTCTCAAGCGTTAAATCAACATGTCCAACTATTGCCGCTGGAAGAGCCGTTTTAGCAAACATTTGAGTTAACCACTTGGTTTCAATTACGGGATCCTTTGACCCAATCGCGGCTTGAACATGAACGAATTTATCGATGCCAGCAAACCTAGATTCGGCAATCAAGTTCTCTGCTTCATAGCGCAAAGATTTAATGCCATCGATATTTCCGAGTCGTCCCTGCTCGGCACCTGGGGCTAGCCATGACCAAATAAGATCTTTATGGGTTAGATCAAATAGATGAACATGAGTGTCAACTATTTTTAACATGTTGCGTCTATTCCTTTAATGACAATGTGGCAAGCATGTTGTGATCAAGGATGTAACCGAGCCCAGGCTTGTCGCTGATTGTGATCTTTCCATCTTTTGCTATTGGATTTCCCTCGAACAAATTCCAGAAGTGCGAATAACCACCCTCAGAAACTGCCGGGAAGTATTCGGTGTATGGCGTATTAACTTGCGAGAAGACCAAGTGAAGGTTGTGAAGGTCATTGCCATGTGGGACGACCGGCAAATCTTTAGCAGCAGCCATCGCCCAAATCTTTCGGGCTTCAGTAATTCCACCAACGCGGTTAACATCTGGTTGCAGAATATGGGCTGCGCCTTTTTCAATTATTTCTTGGAAGTCCCATCTGGTGTATGAATGCTCGCCGTGCGATATTGGTGTTTGGGATACCGAACATAATCTGGCATAGCCATTAACATCATGTGGCATAAGAGCTTCTTCAATCCATTTAAGCCCATATGGACGAAGTTCTCGCTCCATCTTTATGGCATATTCCAAATCCCAACCCATATAGGCATCGGCAGAGACTTCGACTTCATCACCGACTGCATCACGTACCGCCTTGATTAAAGCGATATTTCCCTTCATTCCCTTAACGCCATCTGCAGGGCCAAAACCAAAGCGCTGCTTTAACATTGTGAAACCCTCTTTAACATAACCACGGGCTTCATCTTTTAAAGCATCGAGATCTTTTAGCGCATACATTCGGCTGGCATAGACTTGAATTTCATCTCGAGTCTTTCCTCCGAGTAAGTCATAGACCGGAGCGTTAAGAGCCTTTCCCATAATGTCCCAGAGGGCGATATCAATACCGCTGATGGCAGAGATTGCAACACCGCGGCGACCAAAGCGTGCGCTAGAGCGATAGAGCTTTGACCAGATGAGTTCGACTTTAAAGGGATCTTCACCGATTACAAGAGGCGCAAAATGATCTTCAATAATTCTCTTAATTCCCGAGTTTGCAGTTCCACAAGATCCAACACCAATAATTCCGGAGTCTGTTTCAATCTCGACGATTACGAGTGCCATATCGCCAAAGTAATCTCCCATGCGGGTACGAGCGTCAGGGA
>JAPLBI010000020.1 GCA_026392815.1 Actinomycetota bacterium | reverse complement strand
GCAAGAGCGCTGCTAATCCAAATCCAACTGCTGTAACAATCTTGTCAAATACTTTACGTTTCATATTTCTCTCCAAAACCTCTACTACGTGAACTCAAAGATTGAGCACATGACAATTAAATTCTGCAAAGTTGGCTTTTTGAGAAAAATGCGAAGGGCTAGCCCTTCACCAAATTTAGTGAGTGCTAGCCCCAGTAGATAAGTGATCTAGTTAATGAACATCCTTGTTACAAATCATCTGTCCATCGGGTCCGACTTCTAAGTGAGAGCAGGGGACACCTAGGCGATCAAATGCGGCATCTCCGAAATGTGCGCGAAAGGCGAGAGCAAGAAGTACTCGAATGTTTGTATCGGCATCGGACTTTATGTTGAACGCTTTGGCTGCACGACTAATTGTATTTTCAATAACTTTCTCGGTATGTGAAGTCTCTCGCGCGATGGCAGAATTAGTTTTACCTTCGCAGAGCAGCCCAAGTACCAGTTGCTCAAAGGGATTGAGTTCGCGTGCTGTGATAGTTATATCTCTAGCCATTTTGACCTCTCCGTCTGGCCCCATTGTGCTCCTTTCCCCATAGGTTACCAACGAGTAGTATGCGCAGATGTCACAAATCACCAGTCGCCGTGAGGGATCAATACAGATCCTCTCATTTAACCGCCCCGAAAAAATGAATGCGCTCACTCGGGAGATGTATGCAGGTTTGGCAAATGGGTTGAATGAGGCTGCCGGTGACTTTGGAGTCCGCGCAGTAATCCTCACCTCAGAGGGCGATCATTTCACTGCAGGCAATGACATCGCAGATTTTTTGGCCAACCCACCTACGAATGAAGATAGCGATGTTGCTCTTTTTCTAGGATCGCTACTCGAGTTTCCAAAACCGCTAATCGCCGCAGTAAAAGGAAATGCCGTAGGAGTTGGAACAACGATGTTGCTGCATTGCGATGTTGTAGTCGCGGGACCTAGCGCGAAGTTTTCGATGCCATTTGCTTCACTCGGATTGGTCCCGGAAGCGGGCTCAAGTTATCTCTTTCCTCTTTTAGTTGGATATCAAAGAGCTGCGAAGATTTTTATGACTGGCGAAAGTTTTGGAGCCGATAGCGCGAAAGAGATGGGTCTAGTTGCATCAATTGCATCAGATCCTTTGCGTGAAGCCCTGGAAATCGCAACTCATATCTCAGAGCAACCACCACAAGCGATGATCAACACGAAGGCGCTTTTGAAGGCAAGCAAGCACGATGCCGTTGCCGCGGTTATGAAAGCAGAATTTGAACTCTTCTCACTCGCCCTTCAATCCGAAGAAGCGATGGAAGCGTTTATGAACTTTATGGCTAAGAAGGGTAAGTAATGACAATCACTGGCGATCTTTCAGGAAAGCGAATCTTTGTTACCGGGGGATCTCGCGGTATCGGTCTAGCGATAGCCCTACGTGCAGCGCGCGATGGCGCATCCGTTGCAATCGCAGCCAAGACATCTGAACCCAATCCAAAGCTGCCCGGCACTATTCACTCAGCTGCACAGGAGATTCGTGATGCAGGCGGAATAGCACTGCCAATCCAATGCGATTTAAGAGATGAAGATCAGATTTCTGCCGCAGTAAATCAAGCGGCGCAAGAATTTGGCGGCATCGATATTTTGATCAATAACGCAAGCGCCATCAATCTAACGCCAACAGAGGCAACTCCTGCCAAGCGTTTTGATTTGATGTTCGATGTAAATGTGCGAGGTACGTTTTTAACATCACAGGCTGCGATCCCGCATCTTCGCGAATCAGCAAAAGCCGGTCGGAATCCTCACATTCTCACGCTCTCTCCACCGCTTTCCATGAAGGCGAAATGGTTTCAGCACCATGTTGCCTACACAATGGCGAAGTACGGAATGTCGATGTGCGTACTCGGCATGTCAGAGGAGTTCCGCAAAACTGGAATCGCCATTAACGCGCTCTGGCCACGCACTGCGATCGACACTGCTGCGCTGCAGATGATCCCTGGCGTTGATACTGCTGCTTGCAGAACGCCAGAGATATTGGCTGATGCCGCTTATGTAATTCTAAATCGTGAATCTAAGGATTGCACTGGAAACTTCTTCGTAGATGACGAGGTTCTAGCAACTGTTGGCGTTACTGATCTTGAAAAGTACTCAGTAGTTCCTGGAACAACGGACTTTCTTCTTGACTTCTTCCTCGATTAAAGACCACCAACAAGTACTGGAACTGCTGAGCGAGAACCCAAAGTATCTTGAGATCTTCTCCACCTACGCGCCAGCGCATAAGTTTATCGAGGCGGTTGTAAAGCCCGAAGGTTTTAGCTTCTCGGTAAATGATGAAGATGGCTCGAGATTCACTATGGCGCTTGGCTCAGACCCAGTTATTTTAGATGGAGATGAAATTGCAACTTCCCGAGGGCTGCAAATGGATGCACAGAGGTATAAATCTCAAGTCAGTTGGGATTTGTACTCAATCGATACCGAGAGTTTTCAAATTTTTGACCCAGCAATTGAATCCTCTAACTATCCGGAGATAGATGATTTTTTGAAGACCCATGCCCGGAAATCCTCTGTATGGCCAGGTAATGAAGAAGTTCTCTTCTGGGGTGAAATTCGCGAACAAGAGCAGCTAGTTGCAACTGGCGCTCTAGTTCAATGGCGCACTGGGCAAGTCATGTTTGCATCTATTGCAACTCATTCGGATTATCGTTCCAAAGGGCTGGCACAGAAACTAGTTTCACAGATGTTAAGTAGCGCAAATATAAGAGGGATCTCTCACGTTGGCCTGGGAGTTTTTGCAGGAAATGCAAGCGCCAAACGCGCATATGAAAAAGTAGGATTTTTACTGGTAGGTGAGTTCACTTCTTATCAAAAACTAACTAGATAGCCTCTAGACTTACCGAAAATTAGTTAGGGCAGGGAATGCAACTAGAGCTAAACGGAACTAATGTAATTGCCGAATCCGAGCGAGCAGGCAAGGCATCTTCGCTCTTCTGGCCGTGGTGCGGAGCCAATGTTTCGTTACTAGCCCTTTCCTATGGCTCGTTCTTTCTGGGTTTCGGTATCTCATTCTGGCAAGCAACTTTTGCGGCGATAATCGGTACGACTCTCTCCTTTCTACTTGTTGGCTTTAGCTCTCTCGCAGGTAAGAAATCAAGCGCCCCAACGATGGTTCTATCGCGCGCGGTCTTTGGTGTTAAGGGAAATATCGTTCCTGGTCTTATGTCTTATCTAGTCTTTGTTGGCTGGGAAACCGTTTTAGTTTCGCTTGCAACGTTGGCTACCGGCACGATCTTTATGCGCATTGGCGATATTGACCGCAACTTGGCGATGGCAATCGGATTCGTAGTAGCAGTCTCTCTGACGATGTATGGGGGAGTACTAGGGCATAAGGTGATTATGCGCCTGCAAAAGTATTTAACTTTGGTCACAAGTTTTGCAACCGTGATCTACATCGTGCTCACCTTCGATGAAATCTCTTGGGATAAAGTTTCAGAGATTCCTTCAGGAAATATTCAAGCCTTTATTGGCGCTTTAATCTTCGGCATTACCGGCATCGGACTTGGCTGGATTAACACCGCTGCGGATTACTCAAGATATTTGCCAAGGACAACATCCAGTAAATCTGTGGTGGGTTGGACCGTTCTCGGTGCATCAATAGTGCCAATTATTTTGGTGATTTACGGTGCTGCACTTTCTGGCAGCGATCCCAAATTAAGTGACGCGATAGCGATGGATCCAATTGGTGCACTTACCGCTTTGCTTCCAACTTGGTATCTCGCCTTTTTTGCGCTCATTGCGATCCTAGGGTTGGTAGGAGGTGCAATTCTAGATTTGTACTCATCCGGCTTAACACTGCTCGCAATCGGAGTGCCGATTAAGCGCCATAGCGCCGCGCTTATTGATGGCGCAATTATGTTGGTCGGAAGTATCTATCTAGTCTGGATTGCAGATAATTTCTTCTACCCATTCCAAGGCTTCTTGATAACACTCGGCGTTCCAATCGCAACCTGGTCAGCGATATTTGTAACGGATGTTCTCCTTAGAAAACGCTCGTATTCTGAAGCAGACCTCTTCAAGGTAGATGGACGATATGGCGCATGGAATAAGCGATCACTATTTCTGATGGCGCTCGGATCATTTATTGGATGGGGATTTGTTACTAACTCTTTTGCTGGGTGGTTGTCATGGCAGGGTTACTTGCTCTTTCTAATCGGAGGCAAGGACGGTAGCTGGGCATATGCAACTGTATCGCAAAATTCAATCAAACGAGAAGAAGCGAAGGCGTGATACCGTCAATTCATGCGCGGTCGAATTAGAGCTAAGACAATTCGTCCGCTGCAGGATTTTCTGCATCGCGAGACGGCAAGTGGCTTCTTACTTCTAGCAGCTGCGGCACTTGGCTTAGCCATCGCCAACAGCCCATTGGAAGATGGATATTTCAACTTACTCGATAGGTATCTAATTGACCTTAACTTCGAAATCTGGGGCCTTGAGCTTTTCTTAAAGCTAACAGTGCTCAAGTTCATCAACTACCTATTGATGACCTTCTTCTTCTTTGTAGTTGGTCTTGAGATTAAGCGCGAGTTAACTACCGGACACTTAGCAACCTTCAAGAGCGCTATGGCTCCATTCATTGCAGCTATTGGTGGAATGGCCGTTCCCGCGGTTATTTACTTGGCGATCGCAGGCGATGTTGAGCCAAATGGTTGGGGAGTACCAGTTGCGACCGATATTGCTCTCGCTGTGGGCGTACTCACCATGCTGGGTAGCCAGGTTGCTCCCGCTTTAAGAACTTTCCTTTTGGGACTTGCGGTAATCGACGACATCGGTGCGATTTTAATTATTGTTTTTGTATATACAACCGGCGTCAATTCCTCATGGTTATTGGCTGGGTTGCTAGCGACCTTGGCAATCGTTCTCTTTAAAACGATAGGCGCAAATTCAACCTATATCTACATCTTCATCGGTGCGCTGCTTTGGTACAGCCTCTATCGCAGCGGCGTTCACCCAACGCTAGCGGGCGTTATTTTGGGACTGTTAACTCCAAATATCCCTAAAGAGCATGCG
>JAPLBI010000082.1 GCA_026392815.1 Actinomycetota bacterium | reverse complement strand
TGCACCGTGGACAGAATAAGCCGGAAGCGCGCTTAGCGGGTTACTTGTTAGGGCCACTCTCTAAGTAAAAGAAATTAGTGGCGGATGAAGGCGGCAACTTCTGGGTTGCTCTTCATTTCAGCAAGTTCTTCAGCGGTTGGCAGAGTTGGGCGATCACGATCTACTTTGACCATACATAGGAAGCCAAGTACTTCACTTTCAGCGGCGCGGAATTGATGCCAAGCCCATGATGGAACGTAGACCAAGTCATGAATTGCTAGGGGCAGAACTTCATCGCCAACTAAACAAGAGCCCTTACCTTTAATCGGAATCACTAGGTGGGTGTGCTCGTGCTTTTCGAGAGTGGTGTGGCCGCCGGCATCTACTTCGAAGTAGCGGACCTCCATGCCATCCTGGTGATCTTCACCGAACAAGATGCGGCGGGTTACATCTTTAAATGTGGCAGCGCCATCTTCATCTTTATAGACGAGCTCTTCAACGTTGCGCCAGCGATGAGGTTCATCTTGGGTAACGTGGAATTTGCTCGTGCTCATTCGGCGATTATAGCCGCGATACGGAATTGGTGTTTAATTGGTTTATGAGCGAACACAAGTGGGGCTTTAAAACTAAGGCTCTGCACGCCGGCACGCAGCCAGATCCACAAACTGGTGCGCGCGCACTTCCGATCTATCAGTCTTCAGCATTTGTCTTTGAAAATACCGAAGATGCTGGCAATTTATTTGCGCTGCAGAAGTACGGCAATATCTATAGCCGAATTGGTAACCCAACCGTTTCGGCCTTTGAAGAGAAGATTGCAGCACTTGAAGGTGGCATCGGGGCCGTTGCAACATCTAGCGGACAAGCAGCGCAGTTCTTAACTTTCGCAGCTCTTGTCGGTACAGGCGATCACGTAGTTGCATCATCTGCTTTATATGGCGGCACGTTGACTCAGCTAGATGTCACCTTGCGCCGCTTTGGGGTGGATACAACTTTCGTTAAGTCGGATAAGGCTGAAGATTTTGCCGCGGCGATCACTGATAAGACCAAGTTTCTTTATGCTGAAATGGTTTCCAACCCGGCTTCCCAAGTTGGCGATATCGAAGCTCTGGCAAAGGTGGCACACGATGCTGGCCTGCCTTTAGTTATCGATTCAACTGTTGCAACTCCATATTTAGTGCGTCCGATCGAATTCGGCGCCGACATTGTTCTGCACTCAGCAACTAAGTTCTTAGGTGGACATGGCACAACGCTCGGTGGCGTGATCGTTGAATCAGGCAAATTTAACTGGGGCAATGGCAAGTTCCCAATGATGACCGAACCAGTTCCTTCATACGGTGGAGTCTCATGGTGGGAGAACTTCGGTGAATTTGGATTCTTAACCAAGGTTCGCGTTGAACAACTGCGCGATATCGGAGCATCGCTAAGTGCGATGTCAGCATTCTTATTGGTGCAAGGCGTTGAAACGCTGCCACAACGTATGCGCGATCATGTGATCAATGCCAAAGCTGTCTCTGAAAAGGCGTTGAAACGCTGCCACAACGTATGCGCGATCACGTGGTCAATGCCAAAGCTGTCTCGGAATGGTTGGAAAGTGATTCACGTATTGCTTGGGTGAAGTACTCAGGACTTGCTAGCCATCCACATTATGCGCGCGCCAAGAAGTACATGCCAGAAGGTCCAGGTTCAGTATTCTCATTTGGCGTTAAGGCATCAGGTGATTTATCAGGGCGCCAAACAGGTGAGAAATTTATTAACTCGGTGCAGTTAGCTAGCCACTTAGCCAATATCGGTGATGTGCGCACGCTAGTGATTCACCCAGCAAGCACCACGCACCGCCAATTAACTGATGACCAGTTGATTGAGGCCGGAGTTCCACAAGACTTGGTTCGTATCAGCGTAGGCTTGGAAGATATTGAAGATATCTTGTGGGATCTAGATCAGGCGTTAACTACTGCAACAGGTAAGGCTCGCTAATGGCATTTACTGAACCAAACGCGATGGAGCGTTTGAAGTACATGCAAGATGCCAAGACCGTTGCGATCGTTGGGGCATCCGATAACCCATCACGCGCTAGTTACTTTGTTGCAACTTATTTGCTGTCAGCTGCGCACTTTAAGTTGTTCTTTGTAAACCCGAAGCTCGATGAGATCTTAGGCCAGAAGGTTTATAAGTCACTTGCAGATATCCCAGAGCCTGTAGATATTGTCGATGTCTTTAGAAAAGCATCAGATATTCCAGGCGTGCTTGATGAGGCGATGGCAATAAAGGCTAAGACTTTCTGGATGCAGCTCGGCATTACCGATGATGTCTCAGCCGAACGTGGTGTGGCAGCAGGTTTAAATGTTGTGCAAGATAAATGCATCAAGATCGAACATGCGCGCTTTGCTGGTGGACTTAACCTAGCGGGTTTTAACACTGGGGTTATCTCTTCCAAGCGCAATAAATCTATTTAATTAGATAGTTCCTGCA
>JAPLBI010000132.1 GCA_026392815.1 Actinomycetota bacterium | reverse complement strand
CTGGCTTGGGCCAACCCTGATCGACCAAGTACCAACTACTTCAAGTGTTTATAAGGATGAGATCTTCGGGCCAGTCCTTTCTATTGTTCGCGTAAAGACCTACGACGAAGGCGTTGCGCTAATTAATAGCGGTGCATTCGGCAACGGAACAGCAATCTTTACCAACGACGGTGGCGCAGCGCGTCGTTTCCAGAATGAGATTCAAGTTGGCATGGTCGGAATCAACGTTCCGATTCCTGTGCCAGTTGCTTACTACTCATTCGGTGGTTGGAAGCAATCGTTATTCGGTGACACCAAGGCGCACGGTGAAGAAGGCGTGCACTTCTTTACTCGCGGCAAAGCGATCACTAGCCGCTGGTTAGATCCAAGCCATGGTGGAATCAACCTCGGCTTTCCCCAGAATTAATTAGTAAACACATCAAGGGAGCTACAAATGGCAACTCGCAAGATGAGCGTCGGTCAAGCAATCGTCGAATTCTTGGCCCATCAATACACAGTTGATGGCACACATCGCGAGCGAACTATTCAGGGCGTCTTTGGAATCTTTGGACACGGCAACGTGGCAGGCATCGGACAAGCGTTAAAGCAGTTATCGACAACTGATCCAGATTTGATGCCGTATCACCAAGCGCGTAATGAACAAGCAATGGTTCACGAATCATCGGCCTATGCCCGCATGACTCGTCGCCGTTCTACCTTTGCATGTGCATCATCAGTTGGGCCAGGTGCGACAAATATGCTCACTGGTGCCGCAGTTGCGACAACAAATCGTTTACCAGTGCTGCTCTTTCCGGCAGATACCTTTGCTAACCGCGTCTCTGATCCAGTTCTGCAGCAGTTAGAACAACCATATGACTTAACGATGTCGGTAAATGATGCCTTCAAACCTTTATCTAAATTCTTTGATCGCATTAATCGCCCAGAGCAGATCTTTAGTTCACTACTTGGCGCAATGCGTGTGTTAACCGATCCTGCCGAAACAGGTGCGGTAACCATCTGTCTTCCAGAAGATGTGCAGGCGGAAACAATTGAAGTTCCTGAAGAATTCTTGGCAGATCGCGAATGGCATATCCGCCGTCCACGCCCAGATGCAGGTGTCAGCGCAGTTGCTGCAAAGGCGATCCGCAGCGCAAAGCGTCCATTTATCGTTGCCGGTGGCGGAGTTATCTACTCTGATGCACATGCAGCGCTAACTAAGTTTGTGGAAGCAACTGGCATTCCAGTTGGCGTTTCACAAGCCGGAATGGGTTCACTTAACTGGGATCACCCACAGATGTGCGGTTCAGTTGGTGCAACAGGTACAACTACTTCAAACCGTTTAGCAAAGGATGCGGACCTAGTAATTGGTATCGGCACTCGCTACAGCGATTTCACAACCGCATCTCGCACCGTCTTCCAAAACCCAGATGTTAAATTTATCAATATCAACGTAACCGCCTTCGATGCCTTTAAACATGGCAGCGCAATTCCAGTTGTTGCCGATGCGCGCGAGGCGTTAACTGAGCTTTCCCAAGAACTATCT
>JAPLBI010000018.1 GCA_026392815.1 Actinomycetota bacterium | reverse complement strand
TTTCCGTAAAGCTTGTTGTCCGCATTTTCGCGTACGGCACATGTATTAAATACAACTATGTCAGCTTGTTCGCCTTGAATGACTGGGAGATAACCCGCTTCATCTAAAAGTCCGGCGATGCGTTCAGAATCGTGAACGTTCATCTGGCAGCCATAAGTTTCGACTGCGTAAGTGCAGGCCATGAGGAGAAGGGTATCGCTGTGAGTTAGAGAGGTAATACCTCAAAGCTCAGATCCTTACGATTAACGACCAAGATTGAGTGGTTGGTTAGACGAGTCCAGTGATCTTTACCCCAACCTGTCGATGCCACCTTGATGACACCATCTTCAACGCTGTAGCGAAGTTCATAATGGCTATCAACAGTCCACTCAGTCGAATCAGCCTCATTGAATTCACAGACCGCAATAAAGGTGTCGGGGGTCATGAGCATTGAGTTGATACTCGTGAAATCACAATTGGCAGAAATGGTCTTTACCGCTTTACGAACACCTTCGATCAAACCAAGTTCATCAATACAGCTCAAGATTGTGAAGAAATAGCGCTCACTATCGGTAGTTGAAGTGAACTTATCTAAGTAGCGCGGATCAACGAATTTCTGGACGGAATCAATAGATTTAATGGTTCCGTTATGCATGAAGGAATAATCACCGTAGATAAATGGGTGGTTATTGGAGAGATCTACCGTCAAACCTTTAGAAGCTAAACGAAGGTGCAATAGCGCGCCATCTGACTTCAAATTCGTAGAAGATTCGGCGAACTTTTGACTTTCTGCTGCGAGAGTTAAGTCGCGAACGAGTTCAGTCTTACGTGTATCAGTTGAGCAAGCCGAAATTCCCCATCCATGTTTATGCTCTTTGGATAGTTCTACAAAGTTTTCAAATCCTTCGCCAACAACATCTGCAAAGGTACGTTCTTCGGTCGCTACATATCCAAGTAATCTGCACATGGGGTAAATCTACCTTGAATTAAAAGTTAAAGTTTACTTTTGGATACGGATTGGGTTTTGGCCACGTGCGATCAAGCGCTCAAAGTGCACTTCGCGCTTATCGTTAAAGGTGGCGGCTTCTTTTCCTGATTTCTCCATAAAGGCGACTAGTTCATCGCGGGCTACTAGTCCATCTCCAGACAAATCATTTCGTTCAAAGACGTTCCAAGCGCGAAGCACTGGAGATACAACATCATCTAGATGCTGTTGCAGATCATAAATACCAGCAAGGGCGATCTGTACCGCCTTGCGTCCAAATCCTGGCATGTTTGCACCAGGCATATCAAAGTTGGTTACAACATCTGCGATGGCGCGCATCGAAGCGTTTGGTTCCATATCCAGTGCTGCAGAAAGAGTGTTGCGGTAGAACAGCATATGGAGATTCTCATCTAGAGCAACGCGCTGCATCATTCCTTCAGCGATTGGATCATCGGAAATTTTTCCGGTGTTACGGTGTGAAATACGCGTTGCCAATTCTTGGAATGAAACGTAAGCAATTGTGTGCAACATATCGTTTTCATATGGAGTCTGATATCCCAATGACATATGCGCCATACGTAGATCTTCAAGCTCGTAAGGATCGACGCCACGAGTAGCCATTAGGTAGTCGCGAATCACGATTGCGTGGCGCGCTTCTTCGGCGGTCCATCGTTCAATCCAATTGCCCCAAGCGCCATCGCGACCCATAGAAATTGCGATTTCAGTGTGGTAGCTCGGCAGGTTATCTTCAGTAAGAAGATTTAAAATAAGTGAATCCTGTGCAACTGGAGAGAGTCGAGAATCTTTCGCTTCCCAAGCATCGCCATTTAGCGGACCTGCGTAATCGCGACCTTCAGACCATGGGACATACTCGTGCGGATACCAATTTTTTTGTACAGATATGTGGCGCTCGAGTTCAACGGCAACCACTGGTTCAAGATCGCGAATAAGTCGAGATTGGATCTGTGCTGACTCATCGCTCATAGGTGAACGCTAAAGCAATAAAGCGGTTACTGACTAGTTAGAAATTCTTTTTCGCGCGCTCAATGGCCTGTAATTCGCGCCACTTAGCGATTTCAGCGTGATTGCCACTCAATAAGATCTCCGGCACCGCTATGCCACGCCATTCTTGAGGTTTCGTGAAATTTGGGTACTCCAAATAACCTTCAGAATTATGTGACTCTTCAGCCAGCGATTCAGGATTTCCAAGTACTCCTGGAATTAAACGGGTAATCGCTTCAATCATTACAAGAGATGCAACTTCTCCCCCGCCAAGAACATAGTCGCCAATCGAAACTTCATGAACTCGAACATTTTTGGCTGCATATTCAGATGACTCGTAATGTTGACGTACGCGATCATCGATTCCTTCGTAGCGACCACAAGCGAAAATCAGATGTTTTGAATTAGCAAGGCTCTGCGCCATTTCCTGGTTGAAGCGCTTGCCCGCTGGGGTCAAGATAATCAAATCTGTATCAGCAACCATCAAGGGATCTAATACTCGCCCCCAAATTTCGGGAAGCATCACCATTCCGGCGCCGCCACCGTATGGGGTGTCATCTACGGTGTTGTGGTTATCTTGCGTTGCCGCGCGAAGATCGTGAACTTGTATATCTACCAAGCCCTTGCTCTGTGCTTTCCCAAGCAGCGAAAGTTGAGACGGCGCAAAGTATTCAGGAAAGATTGTTACCGCATCGATCTTCATTTACTGACTCCTGCTTCGTAATCCTCGGGAGGAATAACGGTCATTCGCTTTGCTTTCACATCAACTACTGGAACTAATTGATGTACGAAAGGAATTAGCACTTCTCCGGCTTCGGTCTTAATGCTCAGCACATCTTGCCCAGGCAGGTTTAAGACTTCAGTTACTTCACCGAATAAATCGCCATCGACTAAAAATGCCTGACAGCCGATTAATTGCAGCACGTGATAATCATCTTCATCAAGACCTGGCGCATCGATATCAACGTCTGCATAGAGAAGTTGATCCCGATATTTCTCGATTGCATTGCGATCTTCTACTCCATCGAAGCCAAGCAACAGGATTCCGTTGTGCACACGGGCAGAAGCCACGGTTAAATTACCGTGGCTTTCTGTCTCAAGTATTGCCCCGATGGCAAAACGTTCTGCTGCATCATCGGTGCGTACTTCAATTGTGGCCTCGCCCAAGATTCCGTGGGCGCGACCGATGCGACCTATATTCAGGCGCATCAGATAAAAGCTTTCGCTTTAACGAGCCTCATCGGTATCGATTAGGTCAACGCGTACAGTGCGACCAGCAATAGCGCTTACAACTGTGCGAAGCGCTTTTGCAGTGCGACCATTACGACCAATTACCTTGCCGATATCTTCAGGATTAACACGAACTTCTAGAGTCGTGCCGCGACGATGAGTCTTTTCCTTCACGATGACATCTTCAGGATTATCAACGATTCCTTTAACGAGGTGCTCGAGAGCTTCGTCCATCATTGTTATTCAGCGGCCTCTTCAGTTGCTGGTGCTTCAACAACAGCCTCTGCTGCAGTTTCTACAACTGCCTCAACTGGAGTTTCCTCAGAAATGACATCTGCTTGAGGTGCTTCTTCAACCACAACGTCAGCTACAGGAGCAGGGTTAGCCTTTGCAGCCAACTTCTCTTGCGCCTTCTTCTTCATTGTTGTTGCGCCTTCTTTAGGCTCATCCATTGCTTGCTTAACAGCTGCTTCGTAAGCGATGCTCTTAGCTGGCTTTGGTGTTGCAAACTTAAGTGTTCCTTCGGTGCCAGGTAGGCCCTTGAACTTCTGCCAATCTCCGGTGACCTTAAAGATCGCCTCTACAGCGGCAGTTGGTTGT
>JAPLBI010000108.1 GCA_026392815.1 Actinomycetota bacterium | reverse complement strand
TGCCGCATCTGGCGTCATTGATTGAGTAAAGAAAGCCTGCATCGCGGGTTCATCCGTGACCTTTAGGAAGCCAAGGAGTTTCTTGTATGTGGCTTCTCGGTTCTTGATTGCGAGATCCTCTAGGGCGATCGTAATCTTCTTTTCTGGCTTTACTGCGGTCAAGGCTTCGTGGCCTGCCAGCAGTCGAGCTTCGATCCAATCCAAACCTTCTAGCGCAGTTGTTGGACCCCACTTCTTGGTGAGAAGCGAGGCAATAACATCGCGAGGATCGCGAACCATATTTATAAAAAGCGCGTTGGGAAAAAGTTCCTGGAGTTTATTAGCCTCTGGAATATTCATGGGAGTTGTCTCGACCCAATAGATCTCATCTCCGGCACTAAATTGCTTGCTGATAAATGTTGTCATAAATCGGCGGGCAGCCCATTTGCGGTTGATCTTTAAATCGCGTTTAAGTCTCTTGAGTAATTTTTCCAGATCTGCCTTTGCAATACCTGAGATTAGCCCGCGGCCATGTGGAGGAGGCGCATCAATATCCCACCACTTCTCCCAGATAAATTTATTGAACTCTGCAAGGATCTTAGAAAATCGTTCTTTCTCTTTTCTTTTACGTTTGCGGTAAGTGCGAAAGTTAAAGATCGAAACTTTTCCTGCGCTCTTTTCAATCTCGCTGCTATATCCAAAGACCACATCGACAAGCCCCGATTTATTGGTAAGGAACTTTATTTCAATGGGTGTGCTGGTTCTGATCTTGGAATGATTTCCAAGCAGATCTCCAACGACAGTAGTTCCACTGCGGCCGGTTCCGCCCACAAATACTGGGATGACCTTAGAACTCATTGGGTAAGACTAACTTGCGATGATTCGATAGCCGTTGATTACGATGACAGCTATTCCAACAAGTATTCCGATCTGCTTACGAGGTAACTTCACTACGATGCGAGCGGCGATTGGCGCCATTAAGCATCCGCCGAGAGCCAGGCCCCCAACAGCAGCCCAATTGATATCTAAGCGGTGCAGGTTCGCTAGGAAGCCAACACTTGCAGATACGGCAACGATAAATTCTGAGGCGCTCACTGTTCCGATAATTTTGCGAGGTTCTATCTGAGTAGTTGTCATAAGGGTTGGCGTGACAATTGGACCCCATCCCCCGCCGCCAGAAGCATCTACAAAACCACCAGTAAATCCTAGATAAGTTAAAAACCTTGGGTTGGTAACTTCAAGTGAATTCGTATTTACCTGTGGCTGAAAGATATTTCGGTATAAAAGTAAGAATCCAAGCAAGAGAAGAAGTGTTGAGATAAAGACTTTGGCGCTCGACAGGTCTATAGAGGAGAGAAATGTTGCCCCCAGCAATGCGCCGATGCCACCTGGGATTGCGAGTTTAAAGAGAATTTTCTTATCTATGTTTTCCGCATGCCAGTGTGATGCGCCAGATACTAAGGTTGTGCCGATTTCAGCGGCGTGAACTGCAGCGGATGCAACCGCAGCAGATGCTCCTAAGGTCAACAACAGAGTTGAGCTAGTTAAACCAAAACCCATGCCGAGAGTGCCATCAATTAACTGTGCGACCGATCCTGCCAAAGCAAAGAAAATCCAGTTCATAGAGCCACCTTAAGTATCGCGCTAACACTGGCATCAAGATCTGCGGTGCCATCGATTGTAATCTCAGGTTTTGTTGGGCGCTCGTAATCTTGACCTACGCCGGTGAAGTTAGGGATCTCTCCCTTGGCTGCTTTCTTATACAGACCCTTTGGATCGCGAGAGATACATACATCTACTGGTGTATCTACGAATACTTCAATGAAATCACCTTCTGCAAATATAGAACGCGCACGCTGTCTATCAACTTCAAATGGGCTAACTAGCGCTGTAATAACAATTAACCCGGCATCGACCATTAGTTTGGCAACTTCAGAGACTCTACGAACATTCTCTGCACGAGATTTTCCTGAACCCGATAGACCGGTTAACCAGATAACTTTTGCACGCTGATTTTTGGCGACTTCGCGGGCTGTTTTATCGACTTCGTAGGCCTGAGCGGTGATGTTTTCACCACGGCGCAATGAGTGGCGAATCATGCCTGCGCCAACAGTTTGGAAGTTGGTGCGATCTACCAGAATGAAGTTACCGAATTCGCGAGACTGCTTATATGGATCTAGTGCGATTGGTTGATTGGTTGCAATTTCAACCTCGCCAATTTCATTCATGGCCAGCGTATTTACCGAAAGGTGATCACCTGTATGAACGTCAATCTTGTGACGAATCTTTGTGATGATTACTGGCGTCTCGCTAGGTCCTGATACGAGAAGATATGAACGGCTATGAATCAAGGCATCTTCATTTAGCCAGACTAGGTTTGCGTTAAAGCGATCAGATGGAGTTACAGCGCTTTGATTGGCGTAAACCAGATCACCGCGAGTTATATCTACCTCTGGCTCGAGTACCAGCGTCACCGCATCCGACTGGGCGGCAATTTTTTGGCTCTGCATGTCAGAAATTATCTGCGCAATCGTTGCTACTTGATTGCTAGGAAAGATCTTTACCTGATCGCCTAATTTGAAGTCACCTAAGTGAACTGTCCCGGTAACACCTCTGAAATCTTCGGCACGAGCGATAGATTGAACGCGCAGGCGAGCAGTTGCTTCTGCGGATTTGCCTGGTTGCCAACCTTGAATCGCCTCAAGCAAAGTCTCGCCTGAATACCAAGGCGTTGATT
>JAPLBI010000203.1 GCA_026392815.1 Actinomycetota bacterium | reverse complement strand
CTGCATATTCGAGATCTCCACCGACCGGCAGCCCGCTCGCCAAACGAGAGACGTTGATGCCGAGTGGCTTAATCAAGCGAGCTAAGTAAGTAGCTGTTGCTTCGCCTTCAAGGTTCGGGTCGGTCGCCAAGATGACTTCGGTGATATTTGAATCCGAGAGACGAACCATTAATTCGCGGATGCGAAGTTGGTCAGGACCAATTCCATCGATCGGACTGATGGCGCCGCCGAGCACGTGATACTTGCCGCGGAATTCGCGGGTGCGCTCGATTGCGATTACATCTTTACTTTCTTCGACAACACAAATTTGTGCAGGATCGCGACGTGGATCGCGACAGATGCGGCATTCGGTTTCTTCAGAAACGTTTCCGCATTGTTCGCAGAATCGAACGCGTTCTTTAACGGTGCGAATCGCGTCTACCAAAGCAAGTGCTGCATCACCATCGGTCTGCAAAATATGAAATGCAATTCGTTGTGCGCTCTTTGGACCAATTCCAGGCAGGCGACCTAAAGCATCGATGAGATCTTGGATCGCACCTTCGTACATACCTGTGCTCATTAGTCCTTATTCTTTTCGCTGATCACAGTTGCACCAAGTTCGGCGGCGAGTAACGCTGCACCCGATAATAGGTTCTTATCTGATGGCGCTTCATCTTTGCGAACTGCGCGCGCTTCAGGAGTTGAAGTTGTATCGATCGATGCATCAACAACTACTTCGATCTTGCGATCGATGCCAACGATTTCAATAAATGCTTGGCGCAGGATTTCATCGCGCAGAATTTCATCTGATTCAGAGCGAACAAATGAATCGCGGGCGCCGGCGTTGACAATGCCGATCGTGATTAGTTTGTCGTCTACGGCGATTATCTGTGCAGAGGCGGAGAGCAAAGACCACGTCAAACGGCGGCGCTTCTTAACGTTTTCGATTACATCTGGCCAAAGGCGACGTAAACCAGCTATATCGAAAGATTTAGCAGAAGAAACTGCTTGGCTTGGCGTCTCGGGAAAAGCTTCTTTAGAGTCGCCTCCGCCAACAGTTTCTTCTTTAACTACTTTGGCAACAGGTTCTTCGGCAACTTTCACTTTTGCTGCTGGTTTCTCTGCAGCCTTTGGCGCATCTTCAACCTTTGCAGGTGGTGTGGTCTTTGCTGGGGTGGGAGATGAAACTGGTGCGGAAGAAATGTTTTCGACTCGTTCGAGGCGTTCGATGCGTGAGAGTAATCCGGCCTCGGAGTTATCGCCGCCGGGCAGAAGCATGCGACCGCAAATGAGTTCGAGAATCAAACGTGGCGCTGTTGCGCCGCGCATTTGGGTTAAACCTTCTGATGCAATATCTGCAGAGCGAGATAAGTTGGCAGCGCCAATGTTGGCGGCTTGTTTGCGCATACGTTCTAGTTGATCATCTGGAAGTCCGCGCAAGATTGAGTTTGCATTGGTTGCTTCAAGTGCATCAACGATCATGAGATCGCGCAGGCGTTCGAGTAAATCGCCAGCAAAGCGACGGGGATCGTGGCCGGATTCGATTACGCGGTCAACGGTTCTAAATAACGTAGCGCCATCGCGCGCGGCAAGTGCATCAACAGCATCGTCCAATAGTGCGCCGTCGGTGAAGCCGAGAAGTTGGATAGCAATTTCATAGCTAACTCCATCTGGGCCGGCACCAGCAAGCAGTTGGCCAAGTACAGATAAAGCATCACGTACTGAGCCACCGCTAGCGCGAACAACTAGTGGAATTACGCCTTTAGCAACGGTTACGCCTTCTTCTTTACAAATCTTTTCAAGGTGCTCAGCCAAGATTCCAGGTGGAACTAAACGGAATGGATAGTGGTGAGTACGTGAACGAATAGTTGAAATCAACTTTTCTGGTTCAGTTGTAGCGAAGATAAAAATTACGTGAGGAGGTGGTTCTTCAACAACTTTGAGAAGGGCATTCGCTGCACCGGGTCCAAGCTGGTGCGCTTCATCGATGATGTAAATCTTGTACTTGCTTTGTACTGGCGCAAAGAATGCTTTATCGCGCAGATCGCGTGCATCGTCAACTAAACCATGGGTGGCCGCATCGAGTTCAATAACATCAAGTGAACCCGGACCATTTGCAACTAAATCTTTACAAGATTGGCAGAGGCCACATGGAGTTGGTGTTGGACCTTTTTCGCAGTTAAGGGAACGCGCCATGATGCGAGCGCTAGAAGTTTTTCCGCAACCACGTGGTCCGCTAAACAAATATGCGTGATGTGTTTTTCCGGAAGTAAGTGCGTTAGAGAGTGGAACAGTTACATGTTCTTGTCCGATTACATCTGCAAATACAGATGGTCGATACTTGCGATACAACGCGAGTGACATATTCACTCCTCTCTTCTCGGCGCCAATTACTTCATAATCTTTACAGACTTCACAATACTTAAGGGACCCCTCACGCACCCATCAGAGCACGCCTACCCTTGCTGTATTCCTACCCTGGGGGAGTTCAGCGCGGTAATGCCGCGTGAGG
>JAPLBI010000093.1 GCA_026392815.1 Actinomycetota bacterium | reverse complement strand
TGAAACTTTTGCAACGCTTGATGATGCCGGAAACACAGTAAAGCGCGAAGGAAACCTTGGTGCGCCGGTTGATCTCGATGTGACAACTCGTGTTGTTGAATTTAATGATTTGGCTGGCATGGAAGCTGCGCTAAAGCATGGTGATGTTGCGGCGATTTTAATGGAACCTGCGATGACTAACGTTGGCATCGTTCTTCCTGAAGATGGCTATCTATATGCGGTGCAGGATCTTGCTAAGAAGTACGGCGCACTGTTGATTATTGATGAGACCCACACAATTTCAGTTGGTCCTGGTGGAATGACGTTAGACCTTGGCCTAAAGCCTGATTTCTTAACTATCGGCAAAGCAATTGCGGGCGGTATTCCAGTTGGCACATTTGGAATGACTGAAGATGTTGCCAATTCAATTAAGAAGTTAGTTGAGTTAGAAATCATCGATACTGGCGGAATCGGCAGCACCTTGGCAGGAAATGCGATGTCACTTGCTGCAATGCGTGCGACGCTAAGTGAAGTGTTAACAGCTGATGCATTTAAAGAGATGATCTCCCTCGGCGATCGCTGGAGCGATGGTGTTGATGCCGCGATTGCAGAGTTTGATTTGGATTGGCACTGCAACCGTTTAGGTGCGCGCGGTGAGTACATCTTCAAAGGTAAGGCGCCGCGCACAGGTCGCGATGCTGCTGAATCAGGAGATTTCGAACTTGAGCAATACATCCACTTGCGCTTGTTAAACGATGGTTTCTTGTTGACGCCATTTCACAATATGGCGCTGATGTCACCGGCAACAACCGCCGCTGATGTTGATGCGCATACTGCGGCATTTCGCGCCATGTGCGCTGACTTAGTTGGCTAATTCTCTTGTAATTACAAATGGACCCCACAATTAATGTGAAGTCCATTCGCAAAGCCTAAGAGATATAACTTTCGCCAGTGATCTTACTTAGAACAGTTGATTCAATCGATATAACTTTCGCCAGTGATCTCAACTTGAATCGGTGATTGAATTATAGACAAATAACCTGTTGATATCAACCTAATTATGTCGGTGCTGTGCAGCAATCTCCCCAAGTGAAAACTAACTTGCTCCTAAGGTGAAAATTAACTTGGCTAGATATTCAAATACCTATTTGCTTATCGGAACTCTGGAAATAACTCTACGAGAACGCATGATTAATACTTTAAGTACATACTCGCGGGAAAAGAACTACACAGAGTGGTTTTCGATCCTCCCCACCAAAGAACTCAGAAGCTCGGCGTTAAATGAAATTCAGTTTGGGTTTTACCGACAAGTTTTATCTCAAAAGTACTTCACTGAGCTTTGGCTTCCAGCCACTCATTTAGCGTTCTCTGGGATGCCAAACGCAATCACCGTAAAGAGCTGCCAAATTGTTGAGAATCGGATGCATTACGCGTCCCAGACTCGCAATCGCGTCTGCCACTTCACCTTCGACAATATTCATAACGTTGAGCATGAAGAGGCCAACTTAAAGTGGTTAATAAATGCCCTTGGATAGCGAAATCCCTAGCAATAGCCGTGCTGAGCGCATAAATTTAGCCTCATTAAGCGGACTAGTTGGTAGTCAACCTGAGAGGCAGAAATGAAGAAAAGTTGGAAGCTTGTACCAGTGGTCGCTTTAGCCTTCGGCCTGGCATTTTCTACCGTCGCTCCAGCTGCTGAGGATAAGGAGTCTGTCTTTCCGGCCTCGCTACAAGGGACAGATCCACAGCGAGTGTTTTCAATCGGAGATGACACAAGACTTGGATTCTCACAATTAGGTATTTGGCCAAACAAGTTATGTAAATCAACTAAAGATCCAGTTTGCGATTTCGAAAATGCAATTTGGGGAGCGAAAGAAACCACAATTCAAGCAAGCGCTTTACTAAATGTATGCACAACTTCTGAAAATGAAGATTGCATAGAATCAATTGAAATTTCGCGAGATGGATCAACATTTAGCAAACTAAACTTTGATAGATATGTAGTAGGTGGAACTTGTGATTCATCGGCTTCTGCTGGTTGTGCATTTCCACCAGATCCTGCAATGCAATTACCTAGAGGTGGAAATCTTTCGATTTGGTCAGAAATTGTTGATGGTCAGGTCAAACCAATTCAATACTTGGTGACTTATGAATACCAAATGAATTACGATGATAAAAACAAATATTTTGTAATTAACAACGTAGGTCTTGCGATCAGGCCGATGAAAGAGATTGCGAATACTAGGTGGGACTCACTCTGGTTCGAAAATGGTAAGAGTGGAATTCAGTATGACTTTCAACCTGATGTCACAATGCGTGCAACTGTGCATTTATCGAATAAAACCGCGGGGTGGTTTAGAGCCCGTATGCAGGATGTAAACATCGAGATAACTCCTTTTAGTAGCCGAAACACAAAACTTGTCGTGTCAGGCAAAGCTGTAACCGTTCCAAATTTTGCGGTAAAGCGAGTTGTCTCGGCGATGAATATTAAAGAGAGCGCATTCGCTTCTAGTTTTGGCTATAACAAAGGGGTTGTGGGTGCCGAGTCCGGCAGCTCCGAAATCTTTGATTATCTTTCATATTGGAGAACTGTTTTAAAGGATACTTCTGAATTTACGAATACTTACTGGTCACTAAATTCAACCCGTTGGGTCGCCCGTGACAAGTGTCTAAATGACCCTACGCGCGTTGTAGGCGTGGTGTCTACAAACTCAATGGGATATGACAGTAATGCGCCTGCCTTCCAAAACGGATTCTTGAATTACAAAGTTTCAGGTTTTCATTACGCTCCAGATGGAGTAACTGAGAATTTAGGAACATATGACCTAGTTCTAAGAAGTGATGCAGCACGTTGTCTCTACGGTTTTTCAAATGCGCCTATTTCTGCAACAGTTGAAATTGCCGGCGCTGATGGTAAACAAAATGTTGCGACTACGGTCGTCTCAGAAAAAGATGGCTGGCTAAAGATGAAGGCAGCCGGATTTACATTTAGCGAGAAGCAGATAAAGGTGAAGATAACTCAGGAGCCTTCCGCGGCTGCTAGTCCAGAACCAACTGCTACTCCCGCAACAGTTGCCCCTGTAGCAGTTTCGAGAAAGAAATCAACCATCACTTGCGTTAAAGGCAAGGCAACTAAGAAGGTAAATGCTGTGATGCCAAAGTGTCCGGCTGGATTTAAGAAGAAGGCTTAGTTAAAGCCAAGGCTTGTATAAAGTGCTAAACCTTTTTCGTTATCAGCATCTACATAAAGCATCGAGTGCTTTAGGCCTTTTGCAACGAGGTAATTAATAGCAGCAACGGAAACTGCGCGGCCAATGCCTTGATGTGCATGATCTGGATCGACGCCGACGACATAAAGTTCGCCAACCGGTTCTTGATTTACAAAGTCTTGATGAATCTTGGTCCAGCAAAAACCAACGATCTCTTCACCTTTTACGGCTAGAAAGAAACCTGCGGGATCAAACCAGTTTTCAGCCATTCGGTTATCTAGATCCTGCATTACCCAATTACCTTGATCTGGGTGATGGGCAAAGATCTTGTTATTGAGTTCGAGCCAACGTTGCTTATCTTGGGCAGGTTCAAAGGTGCGGAGTGCGTATTCGCGTTTAGTAGTTGGAAGTGGATCAGTTAACGAGCGGTGGATCTTAAGAATATGGCGCATGGTGGTTAGACGCGCTCAGATATTGGGCTCTCTTTGCCAACGTTAGGAAGAGTGAAGCGATAACCAACGTTACGAACTGTTCCGATAATTGCTTCAAATTCTGGGCCGAGTTTGGAACGCAAGCGACGGATATGAACGTCGACAGTGCGTGTGCCACCG
>JAPLBI010000127.1 GCA_026392815.1 Actinomycetota bacterium | reverse complement strand
TTCTTTCCTACTTAAGCACTAAACGAGAGCGGTAATTATGATCTTCGACGTTGTAGTTGAAATCCCGGCTGGCTCGCGCAATAAATACGAAATCAATCACACAACTGGTGAAGTTCGTCTTGATCGCATGCTCTTTACCGCAACGCGCTTTCCGCACGATTATGGATTTGTAAAGAACACTCTCTCAAACGATGGTGATCCACTAGATGCTTTGATCATGTTGGATGAACCAACATTTCCTGGCTGCGTAGTTTCTTGCCGCGTTATCGGAATGTTCCGTATGACCGATGAAAAAGGCGGAGATGACAAGTTGCTCTGCGTCGCAGCCGGCGATGTTCGTAAGTCATACCTGCAAGATTTAAGCGATGTCCCTGCTTATGAGCTCTCTGAAATCAAACACTTCTTTGAGGTCTACAAAACTCTCGAACCTGGCAAGTCTGTGCAAGGCGGCGAATGGGTTGGGCACGACGCTGCGGAGGAAGAAATCCACGCGTCATATAAGCGATATAACGAAACACACTAAGACTCCCCTTTAGCATTACTCCATTGCTCCGCCACACATTAGGCGGTGCAGATTTCGGAGAGCGCTGTGATTGATGTAAATACTGGTGATACCGCTTGGGTTCTAGCAAGCGCTGCCTTAGTTCTTTTCATGACACCTGGTTTGGCAGTTTTCTATGGAGGCATGGTTCGCGCCAAGAGCGCGCTAAATATGATGATGATGTCATTTGCCGCAATCGGTGTGACAACGATTATCTGGGTGCTTTATGGATATTCGCTGGCCTTCGGTAAATCAAATGGTGGATTAATCGGAAACTTCGATCACATTGGTTTATCAAATACTTTAGATCAGGTCACCGGCGCTGAAGGACATCAGATTCCTGTTCTTGCCTTTGCGATGTTCCAATTAACTTTCGCGATCATCACCGTTGCACTTCTTTCGGGCGCTATCGCAGATCGCGCAAAGTACGGCTCATGGGTTGTCTTCGTAGCCGTTTGGATAACTCTGGTTTACCTACCTATCGCTCACTGGGCATTTGCCACACAAGGCGGTAACGGTGGATGGATCATCGACAAACTTGGCGCACTCGATTTCGCTGGCGGAACTGTTGTTGAAATTAACTCGGGCGCAGCTGCACTTGCTCTCGCGCTAGTTCTCGGAAAGCGCGATGGTTTCAAACGCGATCCAATGCGTCCACACAATATGCCGTTAGTTCTTCTTGGCGCAGGAATGCTCTGGTTTGGATGGTTTGGATTTAACTCGGGATCAGCGCTATCTGCAGGATCTCTTGCAGCAACAGCGATGATTAACACTCAAATTTCTACCGCAGCTGCAGCCATGACTTGGATCGCCTACGAAAAGAAGCGCGACGGCAAAGCAACAACACTTGGCGTTGCATCAGGTGCAATCGCTGGCGCTGTAGCAATCACACCTGCATGTGGTTTCTTAAACCCAATGGGCGCACTCATTCTTGGGCTAATCGCAGGTGTTGCATCTGCTTGGGCGGTAACTCGCAAATACAAGTTTGGATATGACGATTCACTAGATGTTGTCGGCGTTCACGGCATGGGCGGACTTATCGGAATGCTCTTTATCGGTTTGGCGGCAACAGTTACCGCTAACGCTGCTGGTAAAGATGGCCTCTTCTTCAAGGGCGGCACAGACCTTCTGCAATCTCAGGTAATCGCGATTGTCGCTGTTGCAACCTTCGCTTTCTGCGCAAGATGGTTAATCGCAACCGTGATTTCAAAAACCATCGGCTTCCGAGCATTCCGCGACGATGAGCTAAATGGCCTCGATACGACTTATCACGCCGAATCGGCATATGACATAACCGGAAACTCAAACCGGTACTAGAGTTCAAACAAGAGAAGCGAGATAAATATGAAACTGATTACTGCAATCGTTAAGCCTGCAAAGGTAGATGACATCAAAGTTGCTCTACAGGCAGCCGGCGTTCACGGCATGACCGTCTCTGAAACCCGCGGCTTTGGCCGTCAAAAGGGCCACACCGAGATTTATCGCGGCGCTGAATACACAGTTGATTTCATTCCAAAGGTGCGCATCGAACTTCTTGCAGAAGATGCTGATGCCGCAAACCTTGTAGACATCATTGCAAACACTGCTAACACGGGATCAATCGGTGATGGAAAGATCTGGGTTACCCCAGTTGAAACCGTTGTTCGTGTGCGCACTGGCGAGCGCGGAGCAGACGCTCTTTAATTTGTCGGTGCTTTAAAGCCTGGACATTTAGCAAGCAGGGATTGCATGGCGGCCTTTTCAGGCGGTGTAACCCAAAGGCCATATTTCGCCTTCACGACTATCTGTTGTGACACATAAGCACATCGAATATTTTTTAGAGGCGGAAGCCAAGTTGCGGCATCTCCATCGCCCTTCTGCGAATTCAGCCGCCCCTTTACCGCC
>JAPLBI010000051.1 GCA_026392815.1 Actinomycetota bacterium | reverse complement strand
CTTCCTTTTGGAGAACGAGCGCTTCAATGCGGTCGCCGACCTTAACAATGTCATTTGGATCTGCATCGTGGCGGATTGAGAGTTCGCGTGAAGGAATTACGCCTTCTGTTTTGTAACCAATATCAAGAAGAACTTCTTCGCGATCTACTTGGACTACTGTTCCGACGACCAAATCGCCGTCATTGAAATTTCTGATTGTGCCTTCGATTGCTGCAAGAAAATCTGCTGCCGATCCGATGTCGTTAACTGCTACGACTGGTGATGATGTGCTCAAGTTGCTCCGTAGGGATAGAAAGTAATAGGACTCCAGAACTCTTCTGGTGAACGGGCGTAAGCGTACGGTTTTAGCGGTAATTAGAGCAAATCCGTGCGTAGAATGATCGATCTATGAAGCGCTATAAGGAGTTATTCGCATTTCCCCAAGTTATTTCATTGGGAATAGCAGCATTTCCTGCGCGTTTAGCCTACGGAATGATCAGCCTCGGAATTTTCTTTAAAGCAGAGCAGAGCACTGATTCATTTGCAATTGCGGGGTTTGCAATCGGTTTGAATTCTTTAGCCGGGGCGGTGACTGCGGGAATCAGAGGATCGATCATGGATCGCTGGGGCCAGAAATGGCCGCTTCGGATTCTTGTTCCCGGCTACACCATCATGATTCTGGCGCTAAATCAAATGGATACTGCGCGTTCGATCCTCATTACCGCTTTCTTACTTGGTATTACCGCTCCCCCAATTAATCTTTCGGTAAGACCGCTCTGGAAAGATATTGTTCCGCCGACTTACCTGCGAACTGCCTATGCCTTTGATTCGGCGATGATGAGTTCAACATCCGTTGTTGGCCCAGTTGTTGTTACAGCGCTGGCCTTATCTTCACGTCCTTATTTAGCACTTGATGTAACAGCTGCCTTAATGATTACTGGCGGAATTGCCCTTGCGCTAACTCCGGTGTCTCGCAATTGGATTCCTGAGAAGAAAATAAAAGGTCAGGAACGACTGCTGCAAAGTCGCGCAATCCAGTTGTTGATGTTTGAAGGTTGTTTCATTGGAGTTGGTTGGGGCGTCTTTGATGTGGCCGTGCCCGCATTTGCGACGCAAGAAAACGTTCCTCACCGCGTTGCTTGGATTTTTGCCGCCTTCGGAATTGCAACCGTCGTTGGAGGACTCCTCGGTGGATTGGTTTCCAAGAAGTTGGCACCACTATCTGCGCTGCGTCGCGCTTACTTCCTCTGGGGAGTTGCTTGCATTCCAATTGCCTTCACCTATCCGGACTGGACTATGGCCTTGGTTGGTGCATCGATTGGTTTCCTTGGTGGAGCGGTGCAAGTCTTTTACTTTGAAGTTTTGGAAGCGGTGCGACCGAAGGGTTCACAGACATCCTCACTTGGATGGATCTGGAGCGTTGAAGGATCATTCATGGCAGTAGGTGCGGCAGTTGGTGGAATTGTTTCGGAACACTTATCACCTCGCTATGGCTTGGCGATGTTGCCGGTAATGATTCTTATCGGTTTTGTAATTCTTACCATTGGCAGAGGGCGACTCTCTGCTGCAAATGATTTACCGACAGATGAAGAAGATCTTGCTGCAATAGAAGATCTGAGTAATCGCACAACTTAATGTGAGTTAATGCGCCGCTTCGTTCCAGCTCTTACCGATACCGACGCTGACATCGAGCGGTGCGCGAAGCGGGAAGGCAGAACCCATCTCACGACGGACCAAATTAGTTAGTACTTCTTCTTCACCCGCTACAACTTCGAGGATCAACTCATCATGAACCTGCAGCAATAGACGCGACTTAAGGTTCTCGCTAATCAACGAGCGCTCTACATTTAGCATTGCCTGTTTGATGATGTCGGCGGCTGAGCCTTGAATCGGAGCATTTAGCGCCATGCGTTCTGCAATCTCGCGGCGCTGGCGGTTATCGTGCATTAGATCTGGCAGGTAGCGTCTGCGCCCCATAACGGTTTCGGTGTATCCAACTTTGCGCGCCTGTTCTACGACGCTGCTCAAGTAATCGCGGATTCCACCAAAACGTTGGAAGTAGCGATCCATTAAATCCTGCGCAGCAGGTGGCGAGAGATCTAACTGCGCGGCAAGACCATACGAACTCAAGCCGTAGGCAAGTCCGTAAGACATCGCTTTGATCTGACGGCGCATCTCTGAATCAACTTCATTGGCTTTCACACCAAAGACAAGACCAGCAACGGTGGCATGTAGATCTTCACCGGTTTCAAATGCTGCAAGTAACCCAGCATCGTTTGAAAGATGGGCCATGATCCGCATTTCGATCTGGCTGTAATCTGCAGTTAAGAGTCCGCTAAATCCTTTATCTGCGATAAATGCATTACGGATACTGCGGCCTTCTTCGGTGCGAACCGGGATGTTCTGCAGGTTTGGCCCCACAGAGGAAAGACGACCCGTAGCTGCAACGGTTTGCGCAAAATGGGTGCGGATACGTCCGTCACTTCCTATCTCCGCAATCAAACCTTCGACGGTAGTGCCTAACTTCTTGGTTTCCCGAATTCGAAGACACGTTAAATTCATGGCCAGCGGCTAGATGAGCTGCCTTTGTCTCGCGCGCGACTTCTCCTTCAAAGAATGTTGCTAACTTTTCAAGTTCTTTGCGATCAACGGCGATCCCGCGGTTCTCCATAACTGCGAGCAGGCGCGCAATAGGAAGTTCTAGATCTGTAAAGAGCGCAAGTACGCCACGATCTTTCATCTCGGTTAGTAATGAATCTCGTAATTTAAAAAGAGCGGTTGCACTCGTAAGCAGTGACTGCTCTGGAGATGAAGTATCAATTTGGGCGCCATCTCCCCAGCGCTCTAACAGATCGGGTAATTCCTGAGCGCGCACACCTGGGTTTACCAAGTAGGCGGCAAGTGCAGTATCGAAGACAACTCCATCGAGTAGATTTTCACGAGCCAGCGACTTGGCATCATGTGCAATCTTCGAAACTTTCGGGTTCTGTGACCACTCCCCCATTTGCGCAGAATGAATTAAGTAGACATCACTTGGGCTAAAGGCAACTGCGTAACGATGCAACTTCTCATCAAGTAGCTCAAAAGATAGAGAGATATCTCCCGAGTGCTGAGAAATCTTCTTGCTTAACTCTTCCGGTGTAAGGGTTGCGCCTTCAATTACGGGAGCGAAGAGCGTGAACTCATCACCGACGCTTTTGGCCTTAACCTCTTTTACAACAGAGTCTGGGTTAAGGATTGGCTTGAGGCGATCTTTGAGGGTTCGAAA
>JAPLBI010000053.1 GCA_026392815.1 Actinomycetota bacterium | reverse complement strand
CTTTCAAAATTAATTCGCGATTTAACTTTTGCAAGACACTTGGGCGCAGAATTACCATCGCAAGAACTGCCACCACAAAGCGTGTTGCTAGAAAACTATTTACCGCCTGGCGTTCAATCGCTGGTTTCATCAAAACGAAGGCTGCGCCCCAAGATGCTGAGACCGCTAATAGCGCCCAAGGCGCAAGCTTTAACTGGAGTTGATGGCGCGCGTTCATCCACGTAAACCTTTGAGAAGTTCAACCTCTTTACCGTGTTCTGGTTCCATGCCAGGTGTCTCCAAAATTAGGGGAGCGTTCTGAACCGCTGGGTGCTTTAGCAACTCTTTGAAGGGATCTACACCAATAAAACCTTCGCCAATGTTTTGGTGGCGATCTTTAAGCGCACCGCAGACATCCATCGAATCATTGGCGTGGATTAATTGGATACGTTCGGCGCCAGCGACTTCAACAAGTAAATCTAAAGTCTCTTTCATGCCGCCCTTTTTGGCGATGTCATGGCCTGCCGCAAAGACGTGACAGGTATCAAGACAGATGCCAACTTTAGGGTGGTATTCCAGCGCCTTTAAGTAATATTCCAGATCCTCTAACCGCTTAACGAGTGATTGTCCTTGGCCTGCAGTTGGTTCTAGGAGCAACATCGGAGCATCATCAGTTAGCGCGTTAAGAATCGGCATCATCCCTTTATGGATCTGCTTCCACGCCTTATCAATAAAATCTTCATTAACGGCTGAGCCGGTATGAATAACAACTCCATGTGCGCCAATTTCTTTGCCGCGCTTTAATGAAAACTCGGTAGAGGCAAGTGAGTTTTTATAAGTTCCTTCAGTTGGAGAACCCAAGTTGATTAGAAATGGTGCGTGTACATAAACCTCAAGATCTAACGCCGCTGCCTTTTCACGAAATAACGCATCTGCTTCATGGTTAGTCTCAGGCATCGCCCAACCGCGTGGATTAGAGGTAAAGACCTGGATCGCTTCGGCACCGATTGTTTCGGCATATGCGATAGAGCGCTTAGCCATTCCACCGGTAGTCGGAGTATGTGCACCGATACGCGGTGAGGTTTTTGGCATTTGCCTACCCTACTGTGATCGTAACCGTGCTGCCACGTTTAACCTTCGTGCCGACCTTCGGAGCGATATTTGTGACCGACTTGACCTTCTTGGCGCCGATCTTCTTTACGACAACTTTAAGTTCTAGATCTGCAAGCGCTGCGCGAGCCTTTGCTTCGGTAAGTGAGAAGACGTTAGGGATAAATACAAATTGCGATCCCTTAGAAATCGTCAACGCGATTTTCTCGCCCTTTGGTAGCGGTGCTCCGCCTGATGGAACCTGGCTTATAGCGGCACCTGCTAAAACGTTTTCGCTAAATTGATCGATTGTTTCGACATCAAACCCAGCTTCAGTCAATTCATTTAGCGCTTGGTCGGCCGACTTTCCAACATAGGAAACTACATCAAGCGTTTCTACGCCCTTACTTACCAAGATATCAACTATTGCATCGCGCTTAACTTTCTCACCTTGCGCAGGGCTTGATGAGATAACAAATCCCTTAGGCGTTCTATCGTTAAAGACTTCCTTTAACTCGCCAACTTTTATTGGAGACTTTGCAAGAAGATTTACCGCTGCCTCTGGCGTGAGCCCAACCAACATCGGAATTACATAACGTTCTGGGCCTTTGGAGATAATCGCCTTTACTTGTCCGCCGGCATCAACTTTGCCGCCACCTGCAGGATCAGATTCGATAATCTGGCCATCGCCGACTTCTTCATCAAAGCGTTTTTCAGAGATCACCAGCGTTAGCCCAAGAGGAGATAGCGCGCTTAACGCTTGGTTCTCTGTCGCACCGACAATTGATGGCACAACCACACGTGAGCCTGGACCGACGAGTGCATACCAACCAAAGATTCCTAGTGAAATTGCCAGACCGGCTGCGATAAAGCGATTACGACGAACTCGCTTGCTTATCTTCTTACGCTTTTTAATCTGCGCCGTTGTTTCGCGCTTTGTCGGCTCTCCCTTTTCAGGTAATTCATTTGAGTCTTCACGATTTTTCTTTAGCGACACAGTCTTTTCCTTTTCGGCGCGCGCACGTTCACGGCGACTTGGTTTCTTCGATGCCGGGCGCATCGGAGCAATAGGGATATCTAGCTCCAAACTCATCTGTCTCTGATTTGGGTCAAGTGATTGTGCGATGGCGCTAAGTGCGGCATGGAATTCGCCGGCATCTTTGGGACGTCCATCTGGGTCTGAATTTGTAGCACGCTGGATCAATTGATCTAGTTCGGCCGGGATACTGCTTTTCTTTGTGCTCATCAAAGGCACGCGTTCATTAACGTGCATATAAGCGATCTGAATTGGTTCATCACCTGCGAATGGTTTTTCGCCAGTAAAGATTTCAAATGCGGTAATTCCAGCGGAGTAAACATCACTACGTGCATCGGCAATTCCGCGCTGGACTTGTTCAGGGGATAGGTATGAAACGCTGCCGAGTATGACGCTGGATTCGGCGGTCATCGTTGTGCCAAGCAGCGGCCCCTTTGCTAAACCAAAGTCAGCGATCTTGATGCGTCCTTCTTTAGAGATCAGAATATTTTCAGGTTTGATATCGCGATGAACGATTCCAACTTTATGCGCTGCGGCAAGTGCGCTTAAGACAGGTAAGAGAAATTGAATTCCGTTGGCAACTGAGAGCGAGCCTTGCTCATTTAAATATTCACGAAGGGTGTGGCCCTCGACCATCTCCATTACAAGAAATACCGCAGGCGTTCCGTTCTGATTCCAACCCTGATCTTGTACCGAAACAATATTGGGATGAGAAAGCGCGGCTGATGCTTTGGCTTCGCGAATAAAGCGTTCTACAAATTGTTCATCCTGAGCAAGATGGGGATGCATTATCTTTACCGCCACCTTGCGATCTAAGCGGGTATCAACTGCCTCATAAATTGTCGCCATGCCACCTGCCGCCATCTGGCGAAGGAGCTGATAGCGCCCATCAATTAGCTCGCCAGTTAGATCGGACATATCTGCAATTTTAGGTAGTGAGAATGAAATCTGCCTTTTCGCGCGTTGAGTGTTGTAAGAAATATTCGGCTTGTGTTCCAAGCCACTTTTGCATCTGCTCATGCATCTGCGCGCCATCGCGATCTAATACGCGCTTTAAGCCATCTGTGGGGTCAATCTCCATCCAGATTAGAGCTGCAAATCGATCCTGCAACTCTTTATCTCCGCAACCAACTCCCTCGAGAATTAGGAGATCGCTAACCGGCAGTTCTTCACTTTCGCCGAAGGAAGAACTCTCCCAGTTATACCTTTGAATATTGGCGGGAGATTTCGCTTCATGTTGACTAACTAGGTATTGCAGAATCTTGGAAAGGTCTTTCGATAGAGCGTTATCCCAGCCGTCGTACAAGTCATCCATATGAATAACTTGTACAGACATCTTGTTGCTTAGGGCTAAGAAAATTTCATGAGCCAAGGTTGTTTTCCCCGCCCCAGCTGGCCCATCAATTGCAATGACGGGCCGCGACTTCTCCTTACAGAGATCGGCTAGCGCTGCGATGAGCTCCATACCACTTGCTCCATCCCATAGCCGCTAGAACTGTGAAAGTTATATAAAGCACTGAAGTAAAGAGTAAATCCTGTGATGCATAAAGTGCTACATATCCAGCATCTACGACCAACCAAATAATCCAACTTTCAAACTTTTCATAGACCATCAAAATCTGTGCTGAAAGTGAACCGAAGAATAGAATCGCATCAGCATAGGTTGATGCCGCGCCCCAGTACTTAAGTAGCGGTGCTAGAGCTAGGGTTGCCAAGATAATTGCAATTACAACATTTGCGCGATGGCTGTTCTTCAATCCGCCAGGCCGCAGCGCTGGCATATAGTTCCCATTGGAAGAATAGAACCCCATAGAGCACAGAACTTAGCGCCCACCATGGCCAAGTAATTCGCTTACCGGTTATGCCAAGTGCAACTCCGATGAAAGAGGCCATCACCGCGATTAGTTCGAGATAAGAAAGTTCATATCCCCAAATAGTTAAAAATGTAGATGACATAGTTTTACCCTTTCCGCATCCGCATTACCGGACGGGTCAAGCGGTCGATCTGAATTTCAGATCCTCTCAGCCGTTTCAGCGGCTCCCGCGAGATTTACTTTAGCGCAAACGCGCTGCAACGGCTCTTATATAAGCCGCAAAAGCCACTCGCGCTCTGCGAGCTGTCGAAGTCTTGGCGCGCTTATTAAAGATGTCATAACCAATTTTTTCTACCTCATCAACGATTCCACAGTACAACTCACTTGCTGCGCGGATACATGGCTGGCTGGTCTTATCTAGTAGCGCAATACCTGGTTCGGCAGCCTTCTGTAGTTGGCGAACGCGAGCGATCTGAAACTTAAGTGCGCTAATAATCTCAGGAGTTAACTTGCGCGCTTCCAACATTTGGCGAGTTACGCCATGTTCGGCAAGTTCTTGTAGCGGCAAGTAAACGCGGCCGCGGTCTAAATCTTCGCCAACATCGCGAATAAAGTTAGCGAGTTGGAAGGCAACGCCCAGGTTCTTGGCAGCCTCTAACGAGTTAACGGTATCTCCGCCCAGGATCGGCACCATTTGGAGACCAATAACTGCTGCCGATCCATATACGTACTCATATAGATCATCAAAGGTTTGATATTGAGTAACAGTTAGATCCATCTCCATAGAGTGCAAGAAATCTATGAAATGTTGGTGGGGGATATCAAAGCGCTGCACCGTATCGATTAGTGCGCGTCCGACTAGTGAGGCTAAATCATCAACAATCTCATCGGCATAGCGTGCAAAACCATAAAGTGCGTGAACAAATGGTCGCTTGCTCGCTGGTAACAAAAGAGTTGCTAGGTAATAAGTCTTGCCATGTAGCGAGTTAAGCCGTTTGCACTCTGCGTAGGATGCGCGAAGTTCAGGATCGGTAATCCCTGCAGCGTTTAACTCGCTCACTTACTTAACCGGACCTACGATTCGCTCTGCCGCTAAGCGACCAGAAATCAAAACCATCGGAACGCCAACGCCTGGTTGTGTACCAGAGCCAGCGAAGACCACATTTTCAAAACCAGCTGCGATATTGCGTGGTCGGAAAGGTCCGGTCTGGAAGAAGGTATGTGCGCTAGCAAATGGTGCGCCGCGTTCCATGCCTTGCGCTTGCCAATCAAGTGGCGTGGTCATTACTTCGGTTTCAATTGAACCGCCAAAGCCGGTGTAACCGCGATCTTCAAGAGTCTTGATCATGTGATCACGATATGGACGCGCTTGAGTCTTCCAATCAATATCTGCATCTAAATTCGGAGTTGGATAAAGAATGTAATAACTCTCTTTGCCGGC
>JAPLBI010000096.1 GCA_026392815.1 Actinomycetota bacterium | reverse complement strand
CGGAATTTACACCGTATCTCCACACTCTAAGTATCCAAAGGAAGCACTTGCATTTGCAATCTTCATGGTTAGCGACAAGCGCAACGTCGTAGATGTTGCTAACCCAGATGGTTCAAAGGGTGCTCCAACATTCCCAGCATCACAAAAGGGAAATGCACTTTGGAAGGCTGCAATCTCAGCTGACAAGTACTACTCAGCAAATCCATATCCAGCAATGTTGGAACAGTCAAAGAAGATCTTCTCAGGTGAGAAGCCAGCTTCTTATGACACCAACGGCGCAATGGAAGGTACCTTCTCTAACGAGTTGAAGAAGCAGAAGAATGCACAAGCTGCACTCGATGCCTTCGCTACTTATGCAAGCAACCTTGCTAAGCAACTCGGTTACAAAGTTACAACTAGCTGATTGAAGTAAAGCTCTATCAGTAATACCCTAAAAGGGATAAAGAACCAGGATGGTCACTTAGGTGGCCAACCTGGTTCTTACCAACTTAGAAGTGGTTAATAAAACTTAAGAACGCAAGCTCGGTAGCAACATTGCTATGTATTTAATGCTTGCTCCGTACATGACACTTTTAATTCTCTTTGGTGTTGTCCCTATCATCATGGCAATTCTGGAAGTACCTCACGAGTCTCGCGTAAATCCTGATGGTGGCTGGGATGCATTTAAAATTGTTCTACAAGACTTTAGATTCTTGCCAGCGGTAAAAAATGTGCTTGGCTTTATGGCAATTTATGTGCCGGTTACAACAATCTTCGTTATCGCAGTCGCTCTTATGCTCGATATGAACCCAAGCAAATGGAAGAAGTGGCTTCGCCTTTCTTACATCGTGCCCGCCTCAATCTCAGGCGCTGTCGCCGTGCTTGTTTGGTATGTAATTTTCGCTCCAACCCTAAGCCCAATTAAGTCAATATTTGGCAGACCAAGAACCTCACCTGGCTCTTTGCGATCATGGCCTTCTTTGCAGTTGCCGGAAACTGGATCTTGATTCAGTACGGTTCACTGCAATCTCTCTCACAAGAAATTATCGAAGCTGCCCGAATGGATGGATGCTCAGCATTCCAACTCGGTTGGCGTATCAAGTTGCCACTTATCAAGAAGTACATCATCTATATGGGCGTACTCATTTTTGCCGGTGGTCTTCAGCTCTTCGTTGAACCGCAGCTACTCAATACAGGCGTTTATGCAGGTATCGCCGAAGCTTGGTCGCTTGACCAACTCTCCTTCGAATTGGCCTTTACGAGCGGTGACTTCGGTGGTGCATCTGCGCTTTCACTCATGCTCTTAATTCCAAGTTTGTTAGGCGCGCTCATAGTTATCTTCAAGACCGATATGTTTGAAGAGGCTGAAGTCTCAGGAAAGCGAAAGGCGGAATAAACCATGGCATCACTACTTAAGATCAACCGCCGCGGGTACAAACTACGCCAAGAGAATCCAATCGCAGCATTTTTTGTAAATGCTTTCCTTATCTTCTTTGCGGTTGTAAGCCTTGTGCCAATGATCTGGCTCTTACTTGCACCTACTAAGACCGATGCGGATCTCTCAAATAAGAATCCACTTATGTTTGGTTCCCTTTCTGGTTACATCGATGCCTGGAAGAACTTGCAGTACTTCGATGATGGAGTTATCGCCAAGTGGGCCTGGAACTCCATTTGGTACACCGGATCGATCGTTGTAATTGCAACGATTACCGCTTCATTAGCCGGATTCGTACTAACTGCTTCAAATATCAAATTTAAACGCACATTCTTAATCTCAACTTTGATCACAATGTTGGTTCCACCAATGGCTTTGGTTGTTCCAGTGTTCGTACTTATGGACAAGCTCTCCCTGATGGATAAGCCGATATCAGTAATCCTGGTTTCTTCGCTCTATCCATTTGGCGCTTTCTTGTCTTATATCTATTACTCAACAACGATTCCAAAAGAGTTATACGAATCAGCCCGCCTAGATGGTTGCAACGACTTCCAGTTGTACTTGAAGATTTGTATGCCACTTTCTGGACCGCTGATCTCGCTTCTCGCCTTCTTTGCCTTTATCGGCAACTGGGCTAACTACTTCTTGCCTTATATCTTGCTCCCATCGAGTGAGAACTACACCTTGCCAATCGGTATGGGCTTCTTGTTCTACTCAACACCTGCAATTAATCCGGCCGTGGGTGCAACTTCTGTTCCTGTCGGTAAGCCAGAGATTGCGCTAGCCGGCGTATTGATCGCCTTGCCGATCATGATCGTCTTCTTATTCTCACAGAAGCGTCTGGTTCGCGGCATGCTCTCTGGCTCAATTAAGGAGTAGTTCTCTAATTCGGGAACAACAAAAATGGCTCACAACGATCGAGTTCAGTTAAGAACCGGGCTCGAAATCTCTGAGATGGGTTTAGGGACCGCAACTTTCGGCGGTCTCTACACATCCATGTCACAAGAAGAATGCGATGCTGCAATTGATTGTGCACTGAGCAACGGAATTACCTACATAGATACCGCGCCGCATTACGGAAAAGGAACTGCCGAACGGCGTTTAGCGAAATCGCTCAAGGGGCGTCCACGGTCTAGTTTTGAAATCTCCACCAAGATTGGTCGCTTACTCGTTCCTACCGAATATGAAGCAGAACCAGACTTTGCTGATACCGACACTTCAGTAACCCGACTCTTTGATTTCTCCGAAGGCGGCGTAGAAAAATCTTTCCGTTCTAGCTTAGAGCGCATGGAGTTAGAGAGCGTTGAGATCTTGATGATTCATGATCCGGATGACAACGCCGATGCTGCTATTCGCGAATCTTTCCCAGCGCTATTAAAGATGCGCGATAAGGGAATCATCAAGGCAATTGGCATTGGAATGAATCAATCGGCAACGCCTGCACGGATGATCAAAGAGACTGATATCGATTTAGTTTTGATCGCTGGACGATATTCGCTACTTGATCAACGCGCATTTTCTGACTTATTGCCGGTAGCCCTTGAACGTGGCGTGGATATTGTTGCTGCAGGTGTTCTCAACTCAGGAATCCTGGCCAACCCAGTAAAGGGTGCAACATTTGATTACGCACCAGCTTCAGATGAGATCTTGGCAAAAGCCCAACGCATCAAAGCGGTGCTAGATAAAGAGAATATTTCGCTTACCGCTGCCGCGCTGCAGTTCCCACTTCGCCATCCAGCGGTTAAATGCGTGCTGATTGGCTGCCGCAGTACCGATGAAATTTTAAATAATGCAAAGAATTTGGATATGGAACTGCCAGAAGATATCTGGCAGAAAATTGCGGCAGTTCTGTAGAGAGATAGGTTCACCATGGCGCTAGATCCACAAGCACAAGCTTTCCTCGATCGCATGGCATCCTTTAACGCACCTGACATCTCTGACGCTGGCGCTTTTCTTGCCCGCAGCGGCTCGCATGGCGAACCAGATTTATCAGGACCATTAGATCCTGCGGTTCGTATCGATCATCGTTTCTTTACTTCCAGCACTGCAGATACTTACATCAAGGTCTACACACCTGCCGGTAGCGGACCATTTAATGGGCTGGTTTATTTCCATGGTGGCGGCTGGGTTGTCAACTATGTCGGTAAATACGATGCGCAATGCGCAGCGCTAGCGACAATGACGAAATCAGTTGTTGTATCAATTAATTACCAGAAGGCGCCAGAACATAAATTCCCAACGCCATTTAATGATTGCTACGAAGGTCTGCAATGGGTACTTGAAAATGCGGAAGAATTAAATATCAATAGCGCCAAGATTGGCGTTGGTGGAGATAGCGCCGGCGGAAATCTGGCCTCTGCCGTAGCTTTAGCGGCCCGTGATCGCGGAATAAAACTTGCCTATCAGCTCTTAATTTATCCATGCAATGGTCCGCAATACGTGGATTCCGCTGATGTTCCAAACGCTAATGGATATGGACTAACCCAACGCGGTATGAAGTGGCTTTGGGATCAATATCTAAATGGCGCCGCAGATCGTAATAGCCCTTACGCCGTACCGCATGCTGCGAAAGATTATTCTGGGCTGGCACCAGCGATAATGTTTACCGCCGAATACGATGTTTTGCGCCAAGATGGTATTGATTACTCCGAAAAACTAAAGGCTGCCGGGGTTCCCGTTGCATATAAAGATTGCCCAGGCATGATCCATGGC
>JAPLBI010000185.1:2485-3100 GCA_026392815.1 Actinomycetota bacterium | reverse complement strand
CACCCGGTGAACCTAAGGGAACTCCATGGCACCCACACCGCGGATTCGAAACAGTTACATACATTATGGATTGAATCTTTGATCATAAAGATAGCAATGGCTGCGGCGGAACAATTTCCAACGGTGACACACAATGGATGACAGCCGGCGGCGGAATTCTACACATTGAAACTCCACCAGAGCATTTAGTAATGAGTGGTGGTTTATTCCACGGCTTCCAACTCTGGGTAAATCTTCCTGCAGAAAAGAAATGGTTACCACCTGCCTATCAAGATGTGCGTGCAAATGATGTTGCACTTTTATCTAGCGCAGATGGCGGATCGCTTATTCGCGTTATCGCTGGTGAACTCGATGGACATGTTGGTCCCGGAACAACGCAAACACCAATTACTTTAATTCACGCAACTGTTGCACCTGGCGCAGAACTTCGTCTGCCATGGCGCAAGGATTACAACGCACTTGTTTACACGATCGCTGGCCACGGTTTTGTCGGCGATGAAAACCGTCCAGTGCAGATGGGTCAGCTAACTGTCTTCGGCGATGGCGATTCAATCGTTGTTCGCGCCGCTAATAACCAATAAACGCGTTCACCAAATCTTGAATTGTTCATTCTCG
>JAPLBI010000185.1:0-2443 GCA_026392815.1 Actinomycetota bacterium | reverse complement strand
GGTGGTCAACCGATTAAGGAACCGGTTGCTTGGATGGGGCCATTTGTAATGAATACCAAGCGCGAAGTACTGCAAGCATTTGAAGATTTCCAGAAGGGTTTACTTGGCTCAATACCTGCGATTTATAAGGAAGATGCCAAGCGCCCTGTGAACCGCACCGACAAACTCAGCGGCGATGTCCTCGACGTCCACAACGCTCCAACTGACCTTCAAGAGAGCTAATTTTTCGCGTTAGAATAGCGCCATGAATCCGCAGAAAGGCCTTTTGTACTATGGCTTCACACCCATAGCTGACCCTGTCGCGATTCAACTCTGGCAGAAAAATCTCTGTGAAGCGTTAAACCTAAAGGGCCGCATTTTGATTTCGCCAACTGGAATCAACGGCACCGTCGGTGGCGATATCGATGATCTTCGCAAATATGTGAAGTACACCAAGAAGTATCCGGGTTTTAAGAAGATCGGATTTAAGTGGTCGCAGGGCACCGGCAATGAATTCCCAAAACTCTACGTCGCAGTCAAAAAAGAACTTGTTGCCTTCGATAACCCTGATGCCAGCACCTTCGCCCAGAACAAGTTCATGAGCTAGTTAAAGAACGCGGCGATGATGTTGTCTTCTTCGATGGTCGCAATCAATTTGAGGCCAAGATCGGCAAGTTTAAAAACGCAATTGTTCCTGATGTTGATACTTCACGTGACTTTGTTCGTGAGATTGAAAGTGGAAAGTACGACCACTTGAAGGAAAAGCCAGTCGTTACTTACTGCACTGGCGGAATCCGCTGCGAGATCTTGTCTGTTGTAATGAAGAACCGTGGCTTTAAAGAGGTTTACCAAATCGATGGCGGCATCGTTAAATATGGTGAGAATTTTGCTGAAGACGGTCTCTGGGAAGGCGCGCTCTACACATTTGATTCACGTATGGCGATCGATTTCTCAACCAAAACCAAGGTCATCGGCGAGTGCGAGATCTGCCAAGGGCCAAGCAAGATCTTCCGCAATTGCCGCACCAAGACATGTCACGAACTGATTCTTCTCTGCGACTCTTGCAATGACTTGCCAGCAAGCACCAAGTGCACACACGATCCATCTAAAGTGCGTGACTCCGAGATGGTTGGCTAACTCTTTTTAATTAAAGAGTTTTGTTTATAGAGCTTTGAGCGCGCTAACAACTTTAGTCAGCGAAGCCTTCGCATCACCAAAGAGCAACATCGTCTTTGGATCGTAGAGAAGTTCGTTCTCGATTCCCGCAAAGCCTGGACGCATCGAACGCTTAAGGAAAATAACATTTGCAGCGTTGGAAACTTCCAAAATTGGCATTCCATAAATTGGGCAACCAGGTGTTGTCTGCGCTGCAGGGTTAACGACGTCGTTTGCACCGATAACGATCGCAACATCTGTCTGTCCGAAAGTTGGGTTTACTTCATCCATTTCAGCAAGTTGATCGTAAGGAACATTTGCTTCAGCAAGAAGAACGTTCATATGTCCTGGCATACGACCTGCAACTGGGTGGATTCCGTAGGCAACATCGATGCCCTTAGAGATCATCAAATCAGCGAGTTCGCGCACGGTGTGCTGTGCTTGTGCAACAGCTAGACCGAAACCAGGAACGATTACAACGCGACGTGCGTAGTTAAGGAGAATTGCTACGTCATCTGGTGAACCAGAACGTACTGGACGTTCTTCGCCCGCAGCAGAAACATCTTGTGGCTTGGCAGTAAATGCACCGAAGAGAGTTCCAAAGAGCGAACGACCCATCGCATCTGCCATCAAGCGCGTCAAGATTGTTCCGGATGCACCAACGAGTGTTCCCGCAATAATCAGAAGAGTTGAATCAAGAACGTATCCGCTTGCGGCAACTGTTAGACCGGTAAAGGCGTTAAGTAGCGAGATAACGATCGGCACATCTGCGCCACCAACTGGAAGTACGAAGAGAACACCGAATAGCAGTGAAAGCGCAGCCAAAACCAATAGCGGGGTAGTGCCGAGTTCAACTACAACCCAACCTGAAACTCCGAATACTGCAGCCAAAGTAGCGGCGATAACAAATCTTCCACCAGGGAAAACAACTGGACGAGTAGTCATCAACTCTTGCAGCTTCAAGAAGGTAATGATCGAACCGCTGAAAGAGACGCAGCCAACAACTACGGTGAAGACGGTAAAGATAACAACTGCTGTTGAAGCGCCATCGCCAAGTGCGAGATATTCCACAATTGCAACGAGCGCTGCGGCACCGCCGCCAACGCCGTTAAATAGCGCAACAAGTTGTGGCATCTGCGTCATCTGAACTTTGCGCGCTGCCGGCACACCAATTAGTGAACCAACTGCAATTGCACCGATGATCCAACCAAGGTTATTAAGTGGTGCGTTATAGGCAAAGACAACCAAGGTTGCGATCGTTGCACCAAGTGCACCGATTAGATTTCCGCGACGAGCAGTCTTTGGGTGA
>JAPLBI010000032.1 GCA_026392815.1 Actinomycetota bacterium | reverse complement strand
TCATAACCGTTGCCGAGACCAATTGAGGAAGAGGCAATACTTTCAGTTGCAGACTTTGCGGCAACATCGGCGAAGAACTGTGGATCGCGCTCCCCCGCATTTGCATGGCCATCGCTAATTACAAGAAGGGTAGATCCGCCTGCTAGCTTTGCGCGACTTGCTTCACGCATGGCGAGTGTGAAACCTGCAGAGATATCGGTTGATCCCCCGGTTTGAATCTTGCGGATCGCTTTCTTTAACTGTGCGATGTCGTGATCGATCAGTGGCTTAGTTGGAACTGCCACCTTTGCAGTGTCATCGAAGATGACCATGCCGAAGGTATCTTTTTTATCAAGACGATCGATAAGTTTAAGGATTGATTCCTTTGCTGATGCAAGTGGTGCACCTTCCATTGATCCGCTGATGTCTAGACAGATCTGAACGCCACGTGCTGGGCGTGATGCTTGGATTTCGCCAACTGGTGCGGTGAGGTCGACCATCAAGGTGACCTTGTCTTCTGATTCGATAGCGATTAGATCGGTATCGAGTATGAGTTTGGTTTTCATATAGCTCCTTAGAAAAGTGGTTTGAGTAAGCAGGGTCGTTTGTGACCGATAGATGCGAAGAGCATCGATGTGTGAAGTGATTGCTTAATCAGTAGGGCCTGGATCGGCGGCCCTGCGCGTAGCGGGCTAGATGGCTATTGGGCGCGCGAAGGCACGGGTGATCGCTGTTGTGTTGCTGGCGTTAATTGCGGTGTGTGTAAACACTTGGTGCCTCCGTTTCTTTTCTATTTGGAATGTTACCTGCAGCCACCGACAAGGTGGATTTACGCTTGGATTGCTACTTAGGGTTTAACTAAGTGAGATGTTCTCGATATTTGCAGCCTGCGCTACATCTTGGAAGTGCTTGAGCATCTTGGTCTGATTGGTGTCCTTGATCTTGAGCCATTCACCTTGTGCGTAATAAGTGGTGGTTGCCTCAAGATTTACCTCAAGCACACCTGATGGATGCAAGCGGTAAGAGCCGTTCTTTGGAACAGTGATGTTGCGGCCGTTGGCGAGCGTTACGAAAACCTCGTGCTGATCGGCAGAGTTGTTATGAGAGATGAGTGGAGTTGAAATAGTGAACCTCGTTATCTTTTCTGTGCGTTTGTAGGTGGATGTGGTTTGCATTTATTCCTTTCGGGTTAGGTCTTAGGCGATTTCGCGCTTAAGAGGGATACGTTTTGGGTAAAGATCGACATTAAACATGACTGAGAGATTGCGGATCGCATCTTCGATGAATTCTTGGAAGTCATGAGCTGCGTATTGAAGCTTTCCGATAGTTGCGTCACCGTGGTCGATAAAGCGTGGGCTATCTTCGTCGGCTTCAGGATCCCATTCGTTGTGAATGAGTTCGAATTCGGCTTGGAAGGAGTAATAGCCGGCGATGCCATGGTTATATGTAGCGAAGTAATCACGAGCTGTTTCGTGGTACTCGTGCCAGGTTGTCATCGGCAGCGCATTGCGATCTTTATCGTAAGCAGTGCCGATATGGACCTTCATATGCTCGTTGCAGATCAACGATATGTATCCGATGTGATCGCGGAAGCGAGTAACTTCGAACTCGTAGTGAAGATCTTCGAGGTTTGCCATAATTTCGAGGAATGCGCCTTCGCGGGCAGCTTCTTCCGAAATTGGTGCGATCAGAGTTAGGAACTGCGAGTTAACGTTATTTGACTCGTTCTTATCAGCTGGCAAGTGCGTATCCCTTTCTAGTAGATGCTTCGAACTTCTTTCCGTACTCGGCTTCACCTTGTTTGGTGAGATGAAACTGTGGTGCTTCGTGCTTAAAGCATTCGTAGTAACGCTTTTCTCCACGACGTGATTCGCGGCCAAGTGCTTCAGCCTTCTTTCGTGAATAACGTGCCTGTGAGAGGCGAAGTTTTGCTACTTCGATATCCCGGATGGATTCCTTTTTGCACTCTTCCTCCACGATGGCCAGACCGTGATTCTTTGGCTTGTCGTTCTTAGCCATTGCCGAGAACTTGCCCGGCTTGGACTTCTTTGATCGGTCTTTCAAATAGACCAGCTTGTGGCCAGAATTTTCAAGACTTTCATCCATGTCGTACATCATCTATATCTTTCCTTTCATGTTAGAAGTTGCTTCAGGTGCTTTGAAGTTAGTACTGGGTACTGACTTTTTTACCTCTGCAACTATTTGCTGCTCTTCGTTAAGAGGCTTTCTCTTACCGAAGATGTTCTGATGTGGCTAAGGGTACCATAAAGATTTCCCCAGTTTCCCCAAATACCACCAAATCCGATTTATTTTTTCGAACGTCTTTAGAAGGTCTGGCCACGCTCAAAACCCAGATTTTTACCCCCTGTGAGCGTGGCGCTTGGTTTTGGGAAACATTTCCATTAAGGTGAGCATATGAAGACGCAGCAGCTCCCCATCGACGGTGAAGCGCTCGCCTATGCCACAAAAGAGTACGTTGATGAGGCTTACGAGCGGGTTCGCGAGGTTCTCGAATGGACCCACCTCCCCCGGGCGATCCTGGCAATCTGGGAGAACTCGCCCATGCTCAAACCCGAGCGCAAGGAGTTTCCGGCTCCCATCGGTGAGATCCGAGATATCGGCCGAATCATCATCACCTTTCCGGGATCAACCGCCGTCGAACGTATCGCCGATCTTCTAATCACTAGCAAGATCGTTCCGAATTCAGATGGGCAGTATGAGCGAGCACGTGAAATCGCTTCTGAAATTTTTACCTTGACCATGCGTTACACGCGTGTGCAGAACCTGACTCGCCATATCCGCACCGCGGTCAATAGCCATTTGCGAATGCTCAATATTGAATCATCACGTGATCGCTCAGGCCCAAG
>JAPLBI010000071.1 GCA_026392815.1 Actinomycetota bacterium | reverse complement strand
TCGTTGGTAACTTCTTGAGTTCTAAAGTTCGCATCCACCAGATCCAAGCGCTGCGTGCCGTCGCTGCAACGCTGGTTGTTCTCTTCCATGCAAAGTTAGCTCCTGGTGGGTTCATTGGAGTAGATATCTTCTATGTGATCTCTGGATATCTAATAACTGGCATCATCATTAAAGAGATAACGCTAAGTGGCGCCTTTAACTACCGAAACTTCTTTTTGCGGCGAGCCAAGCGGTTACTGCCTGCCTCAATAAGCGTTCTGATACTTACCGCATTCGGGGCCTGGCTTTTTCTTCCACCAACTATTCGATCATCTCTGGTTCAGGATATCTTCGCCGCTTCGATCTATATTTCCAATTACCTTTTCGCTTGGTGGCAGAACGATTATCAGAATCTAAACGCGACGCCATCGCCAGTAATTCACTACTGGTCGCTCGCCGTAGAGGAGCAGTTCTATCTTCTCTGGCCACTGATAATTTTCACACTCTGGAAGATTGGTCGCCAACGCTTAGTCTTTCGCGGCGTTCTCGGTATCACCATCCTCTCTTTTCTATTCTCGCTCTTCCTAACTAACGCAGCACCGATCTGGGCTTTCTACAGTCTTCCAACTCGCGCTTGGGAACTCGGCGTTGGTGCTCTACTACTCTTCATACCGAAAGAGCTTCTTGAAAAGAAATCTGTTTCTCGAACGCTGATTGTTTGGTTATCTGCGCTAATACTTATCTATGGCGTAATTCGATTCAGCGACAACACGCCGTTCCCAGGTACTGCAGCTCTGTATCCGGTTTTGGCTACTGCGCTACTGATTGCTTTCATACATTCGTGGCCACCAATACTCAATGATTTTTCACGCCTGCGCTTTGTTCAATGGTTAGGTGAAATCTCCTATCCTTTCTATCTCTGGCACTGGCCTCTACTCGTAATTCCTAGCACTCGCTTCGGTCGCCCCTTAACTTTGCTTGAAAGATTTCTCTTAATTGCCCTAACCGCTCTAGCTGCCGATTTAACTCATAGATTTATTGAAAAACCATTCTCAAGAAGGAAATTATCAAATCGCCAGACTACAAAGTTCGCATTAGCGGCAACTCTCTCCGGCGTTATGGTGGCAAGTGCGATATTGCTCACCACAAAAGATGACATCTCTCTCCCGAATGGTCGCTCAGTATCAATAGCGGCGGTGATGCAGAAGCCTAAGATCTATGACGATGGATGTCATGCAAACTATGGCAACAAAAACTCTCCGGAATGTCTCTACGGAGATGTTAATTCGAAGCGGAAGATAGTTCTCTACGGGGATTCACATGCAGCGCAATGGTTTCCGGCCCTTGAAAAAATCGCAATCGATGAGGGGTTTGCACTAATCAGTCTCACTAAGTCCGCCTGTCCTGCCGTTGAAGTAGATCGTGTTAATTCAGGTGCTTTTAAAAACTCCGACTGCAACGCTTGGCGTGAGAACTCTATAAAGCGAATAAAGGAGTTAAAGCCCGAAGCGGTGATCATGAGCGGATTCCAGCATTTTGCGTTCCCAAAGCGTTACTCATCACGTGATGCCTGGTGGTTTGAAGGACAGCGTTCTCTCCATGCCAAGGTTTTAAATAGCTCTCCAAATTTGATTTATATCTCCGATACGCCGAAGCCACAGCGAGATATCCCTAGTTGCTTAGCAACAGCGAAGGGCGATGAATGTGATGCCAATGAGAAATCTGATCCGCGAGTAGCAGGTGGGTTTATCGCGCTAGATCCAACTCCATGGCTCTGTACAGATTCCTGCCCAGCAATTGTCGATGGGATCGTGGCCTATCGTGACGCCTCACACATAAGCGTTGATATGAGCGCGGCGCTTTCCGATGATCTTCGTGAATTCTTGAGGAGCAATCGCGTCATATGAAGTCACTCTCGCCAATTTCCTTGATTAGATGCAAAGATGCACCCCGTGGCTGAACTCATCTATTACTGCGGAACGATGGATAGTGGTAAATCCACGCTTGCACTGCAGACCGCCCACAACCATAAGAGCCGCGGACGTTCGGGTTTAATTTTCACAAGTAAAGATCGCGCCGGTTCTGGAGTTATCTCATCTCGTCTTGGCTTACAGAGCGCTGCGATTGAAGTTGATCCAGATCTAGATCTTCACAAGTTAGTTGTGGAACGTCTCTCTCTTGGAGATCGCATTGATTACATAATCTGCGATGAGGCCCAGTTCTATCAGGCAGAACAGATCGAACAACTTGCAAAGATCGTAGATGGTTTAGGGATTGATGTCTTCGCCTTCGGAATCTTGGCAGACTTTCGCACAAAGTTATTTCCAGGATCGGCTCGATTGGTAGAACTTGCTGATCGAGTAAATACACTTCAAGTTGAAGCTCTTTGCTGGTGTGGTTCAAGAGCAACTCACAATGCCAGAACTCTCGGCGGAGTAATGGTCACTGAAGGTGAACAAGTCGTTGTCGGAGATGTTGCACCAGGTGCGGAAATTGCCTACGAAGTCTTGTGTCGGCGCCACCATATGCGCCGTGTTACTGCGCGGGCATCTCGGGCAGGACATACTTCACCGTTGCCTTTACCATTTACAGAGACCGAATAGTTCAAGCCACTAATAAGAACCAAAATAGGGAGATAAAAATGAAAGCACGTGGATATGCTGCAATGACCGCTAAGGCCCCGCTTGCTCCTTGGGAGTTTGAGCGTCGCGATCTTGGAGCGCACGATGTCGCCCTAGACATTAAGTACTCAGGCATCTGTCATTCAGATATCCATCAAGCTCGCGAGGAATGGGGCCCAGCAATTTTCCCTATGGTTCCGGGCCACGAGATCGCAGGCGTCGTAACAAGCATTGGCTCTGCAGTATCTAAGTTTAAAGTTGGTGATCTAATCGGTGTTGGCGTTTTCGTTGACTCATGTCGCGTATGCGAGCCTTGCAAAAATGGCACGCAGCAATACTGCATCGAAGGAATGACCGGAACTTATAACCAACTAGAACGCGATGGTAAGACTCCTGCAATGGGAGGCTATGCAAATGTTATGGTTATTAATGAAGATTATGCGGTAACTATTCCTGCAAATCTTTCACTAGATGGCGTCGCTCCCCTGCTTTGTGCTGGAATTACTTTGTATTCACCAATTAAGCATTGGAAAGCCGGCCCTGGTAAGAAAGTTGCGGTGATGGGTCTGGGCGGTCTTGGCCATATGGGAGTGAAGTTTGCAGCGGCCTTGGGCGCAGAAGTTACCGTCTTCTCTCATTCCCCATCTAAGGAAGCAGATGCAAAGGCGATGGGAGCTCATCACTTTGTTTCAACAAAGTCCGATGGTTTCCACACTAAGTACAGCAAGCACTTTGACTTAATCTTGAACACAGTCAGCGCTGAGTTAGATATCAATATCTACCTCTCAATGCTCGGTGTCGACGGAACGCTCGTCGTTATTGGACTTCCAGGAAAGCCGTATTCGGTTGAAGCAGGTTCATTACTTCCTGCACGCCGTTCACTATCTGGATCAATGATTGGTGGCATCCCCGAGATGCAAGAGATGCTTGATTTCTGCGGGAAGCATAACATTGTCAGCGACGTTGAAGTCATTAAGGCTGATTACATCAATGAAGCCTATGAACGTACAGTTGCGAGCGATGTTAAATATCGCTTCGTTATTGACGCAACTACCTTCTAAATATCCTTAGAACTAATTTCTATAGGAAGTTATTTAGCACAAGAACAAAGATAGGTGCGATAAACAGCGCTGGTAACAAATTGCCGACGGCGATATCTTTGATCTTTAGTAGTCGTAGACCGATGCATACCAACATCACTCCGCCTGTAATTGTCATGGCATCAACCTGATAACCCTCAAGAATGCTGCCTAGCCCGAGTCCAATTACCGTCCAAATACCTTGATAGATCGCTACCGGAATCGCGGCAGCGGCTACGCCCCAACCCAAACTTGCTGCGAAAGCCATTGCCGCAAAAAAGTCGAGACTTGATTTGAGAAGTAGCTGATCAATACCGGTAGACATTCCATCGCTTATTGATCCAAGAATCGCCAGCGGTCCTATTGCAAATAGCAACGCTGCTGAAACGAAGCCTTCTATAAAGGTGCTCTCTTTATGGGCACCAAATTTAACTCGTAGAGTCTCACCTAAACCCTCGAGCCGAGATTCGAGTGAAAGCGCGGAACCTATAGCGCCACCGATAAGAAGAGAACCCAGAATCGCTAATAGAGTCCAACCTTTAGGAATTGAATTGATATAGCGATCGCTCCACATTGGAGCCAGTGCACTGACAGCGCCAAGAATCGTTACTAAGCCAAGTACTTCCGTGATCAATATTCTTGTTCGCGCCAACATGCGGGTGCCAACTAGAACACCAATAGCTGCTCCCCCAATAATTGTTGCGATGTTAATCAAGGTACCGAGGCCGACGAACATTTGATTAGGATACGGCTTTTAAAGCCAATAAATTGCGTTACACTCTCAAAATGAGTTTTATGAGTAGGTTCTCTGCTTTCCTCAAGCCGCATAAGACCGTACCAATCACCCCTTGGCGCGCGAATTCTCGTTGGGATCTCTCATTTTCTCGCGTCGCGATTCTCTTCTTTGGCCTGGCCATCTTTGGTTTAGGAGATGCGCTAGTTGTCCAATCGAATCTAGGAAATGCACCGTGGACTGTATTTGCACAAGGCCTTAGCCTAAAAACTGGTCTTTCACTTGGTTGGGCAACATTTGTGACCGGTTGCTTTGTTCTACTTATCTGGATTCCACTTCGCGAACGACCAGGTTTTGGAACGCTATCTAATATCGTGATTATCTCTGCTGCGATCCAGTTCGGTGTTTCAGTATTTCCGTTGCAGAAAACGCTAATTGGTGGGCTTGCATCTGCACTGATTGGCATCGCACTAGTAGGCCTCGGATCAGCGGTCTATATAACTTGTGGGCTTGGTCCTGGCCCGCGCGATGGCGCTATGACGGGAATTCATCAACGTACCGGCGTTCGCGTGGGACGTGTGCGTATGGGAATTGAAGTAACTGTTTTGATCGTGGGTGCGCTGCTAGGCGGCAAAATTGGCCTCGGTACCGCGCTCTTTGCCCTCTTAATCGGCCAATCAGTGGCGATTTCTTTCGGCATAGTCGCGCGTCTAACCTCAAAGTAACCGCTCTTTTAGGTTTAGATCCTCTTATCCCTCGGTCTGTGAGCCGTCATTTCACACGGGGTCGCAAACACCCCCGTTAACAAAATTAGAAAGGTTCGTCATGCTCGATAGCTATTTCAAAATATCGGAACGTGGCTCAACTGTAGCTCGGGAAGTTCGCGGCGGCATCGTCACCTTCTTCACCATGGCATACATAGTCGCTCTAAATCCACTCATCATTGGTCTTGCAAAAGATGCTGATGGCAAATACATCGGCGGTGGAGATGCTCCTAATCTCGCTCTAGTTGCCGCGATGACTGCGCTAATGGCCGGTGTATTAACAATCCTTATGGGCGTAGTTGGAAACTATCCACTTGCACTCGCAACAGGTCTTGGCCTTAACACATTCGTTGCAGTTGGTATCGCATCGAAAATGACATGGGCAGATGCTATGGGCCTTGTTGTAATCGAAGGAATTATCATCACCATATTGGTGCTTACCGGCTTTAGAACCGCGGTCTTTAGAGCAGTACCTGCTCAATTGAAGATCGCAATCTCAGTGGGTATTGGTTTATTCATTGCGCTCATTGGCCTTGTCGATGCTGGATTCGTTCGACGGATGGTGGAACGCTAGTTGGCTGGCCAGTAATCATCTTCGCACTTGGACTCTTCCTAACTATCGCTCTGATGGTCAAGAAGGTAAAGGGTGCGATTCTTATCGGAATAATCGTGGCAACAATCGCAGCGGTTATTGTTGAGACAACTCTTAAAATTGGACCACTATTTAACGGCGCCACAGGTGAAGTAAATCCAAAGGGATGGAACCTAAACGTTCCTGCGGTTCCTGAAAAGATCGCCGCTACCCCAGATTTCAGCCTCTTTGGAGATTTCAATCTTCTTGGCTCATTCGACCGTCTTCCTTTGGTCACAGTTATCCTCTTGATCTTCACCTTATTGCTTTCAGATTTCTTCGACACTGTAGGAACTGTTACAGCAATCGGACATGAAGCAGGTTTGATCGATAAGGATGGAAACGTTCCAAATAACGATCGCATTCTTCTTGTCGACTCATTGGCTGCAGTAGCAGGTGGCGCTGGAAGCATCTCTTCCAACACCAGCTACATCGAATCTGCATCTGGTGTCGGCGAAGGCGCACGAACTGGTCTGGCATCTGTCGTAACAGGAGCTTGCTTCTTGCTTACAACATTCCTTGCTCCGCTAGTTGCGATCATTCCTTACGAGGCTGCAACTCCTGCACTCATCATCGTTGGTTTCTTGATGATGACACAGATCAAAGCCATTGATTGGGAAGATTACGGAATCGCAATTCCAGCGTTCCTCACAATCATCTTGATGCCATTTACCTACAACATCTCAGTTGGTATTGGCGCTGGCTTCGTTACTCACGTAGTAATCCGCTACATCCAAGGCCGTCGCAAGGAAGTACATCCACTACTTCTCTTGGTCTCGGGCCTCTTTATGATCTACTTCTTATCTTCACCAATCAATACCTGGGTTGGATAAGCAAGTAATTAGAAAGTAATTAGTAAGAAGAAAGCCCCCGGTTGTTGTTAACCGGGGGCTTTCTACTTTAGATAGACCAGTCGATGGGTTGGCGCCCCTTGCTAACCAATACTTGATTAGCTCTACTAAATGGTTTAGAACCGAAGAATCCACGGTAGGCCGATAGCGGACTGGGATGAACGGATGAAATGCAATCGGATTTAGGAAAGTGGTGTTCCACCTCTTGCGCGTTAGCGCCCCAAAGAATTGCAACTACGCCTTGTTGGGCCAAAATAGATACAACTTGATCCGTAAAAACTCTCCAACCTATATCTTTGTGAGAATTGCTCTCTCCTTCTGCACATGTAAGGGTTCGATTCAAAAGTACAACGCCTTGTTTGCACCAAGGAGAAAGATCTCCTGAAGTTGGGTGAGGAATATCTAGGTCATCAACTAATTCACGATATATGTTCTTTAGTGAAGCGGGCAGTTTTCCGTCCCTTCGCGCCGTTGAGAAGGCAAGCCCCATCGCATCATCTGCGTTTGGATAAGGGTCTTGCCCAAGAATCAGAACTTTAGCTCCGGATGGATTAAAGGATAAGCACTTCATCACATATTGATGTTGAGGCAGAAAGGAAGTTTCTTTAAGTTTTAGCTCAGTCTGATCTAGTAGATCAAGAGATCCCTTTAGAAGATCGCGCCATCCAGGGTGTAACTGATCTCTAAAACTAGTCATCTACTTCTGGCAAAAAAACGTGAACCATCTGTTGTTACATCGATTGAGATACCAAAGACAGCGCTCATATGCTCTGACGTGATTACTTCAGCGATCGGACCGGATATAGCGATAACACCATCTTTGATAATCAGTGCATGTGTCGTGCCTGCTGGAATTTCTTCAATGTGATGAGTCACGATGATGCTCGAAGGAGCTAGCGGGTCTAATGAAAATTCTGAAAAGCGGCGCAATAGATCCTCACGACCACCCAGATCAAGACCGGCAGTAGGTTCATCTAAAAGGAGAAGCTCTGGATCGGCCATTAGTGCGCGGGCGATCTGCACTCTCTTCTTTTCTCCATCACTAAGTGTGTAGTAACGGCGATCGGCGAACTCGCGAACTCCGAAGGTGGTCAACAGCGCGACAGCACGTGATTCATCCCAGAGATCATAAACTTCATTCCATCTACCAATCACGGCATATGCTGCGGTTAAGACAACATCTCGAACAAATTCATCATCGGGAATATCTTCAGCGAGTAACGATGCACAAATTCCGATACGGGTTCGAAGTTCAGAGAGATCTACCTTCCCCATTTGTTTATCGAGTATCGAAACTGTTCCAGAAGTAGGAAAGATGCGCGTGGCTAAGATATTGAGAAGTGTGGATTTACCTGCGCCGTTTGGCCCAAGAATTACCCAGCGCTCTCCGCTTTGAATTAGGAAATCTATCGGTCCGAGAATACGTTTATCGCCGCGGGTAACGCTCACCCCTTGCATTGCAAGGACAACTTGGCTCGGTGCGGCGTTCATAGATGAAAAAGATAGCGGTAAAGGGGATGAATCACTTGCAATTGCGCCATGCGCTGATGTGATTCACGATAATCTTCTCCATTATGGAGTCAAAAAACGGTGTTTCAGAGCAACAATTCACCGGCCTTATCTTGGTCTCCGGAGTTGATAGTCCAGGCATTACAGAGGCTCTCTTCGAAACGCTCTCCCCTTTTGCTGTAACTATTCTTGATATCCAGCAAGTCGTGATTCGTGGTCGATTGATTTTGACAGTTTTAATCTCTCTTTCACCAGCACACGCTAAATCGATTGAGGCGGACCTAGAAGAATGTGCCGCGAAATTAGGCGTAGATATCGCAACCTCCTTTGAAAGCAGCGACCAGAGCTCGATTGCTGCAAAGAAATCACTTCTGCACGTCGTTGTGCTATCACAGTCTCTAAAACCGCAAGCCATAAATGCAATCGCTGCGGTGATTGCCCAAGATGGCGGAAATATTGAACGCATCAACCGAACCGCTAGTTATCCAGTAACCGCTATCGAATTAACTGTCTCTGGCGCTGATCTAGCAACGCTGCGCAGCGCGCTAGCAACGACCGGAAGCGAACTCGGTGTGGATATCGCAGTCTCCCCTGGTGGACTGATGCGATTTGCAACGAAGTTGGTAGTAATGGATGTGGATTCAACGCTGATTAAGCAAGAAGTGATTGAACTTCTCGGTGCCAAGGCAGGCGTTCAGAGTGAGATTGCAAAGATCACCGAGGCAGCGATGAGAGGCGAACTCGACTTTGAAGCAAGCCTGCGCGCACGTGTTGCACTTCTCAAAGGTCTACCTGAAACCGTTCTAGTTGATGTGCAATCTGAGATCACTTTGACACCTGGTGCTCGCACGCTAGTTCGCACCTTAAAGAAACTCGGACACCATATCGCTCTGGTTTCTGGTGGCTTTGAACCTGTTATTGCACCGCTGGCTACCGAATTAGGTATCGACCATATGCGCGCCAATAATCTAGAAATTGCAGATGGAAAGCTAACGGGCGCACTTGTTGGTCCAGTTATTGATCGCGCAGGTAAAGCAACCGCCCTGCGTGATTTCGCTGCCGAACATAACATTGATTTAGAGCAGACTATTGCTATCGGTGATCGCGCAAATGATCTGGATATGATCGCAATCGCAGGTATGGGAATAGCATTTAATGCTAAACCTGCCGTTAAAGCAGCGGCAGACAGTTCTGTTTCTGCGCCATATCTAGATTCTGTTCTCTACCTAATGGGTATTTCTCGTGAAGAGGTTGAAGAGGCTTGATTTAAAGTCGGCAAGCGTGGATATCTGTAACCAAGATTCCACGGGCACCTAAAGACCACAACTCATCCATTAAACGATTTGTATCTTTACGAAGCACCATCGCGCGAACTGCAACCCAATCCTCTTTCTGTAGAGGTGAGATAGTCGGTGACTCAAGTCCTGGTGTGATTGCGCAAGCTTTATCAACGCTCACCTTCGGAATGTCATAATCTAGAAGAACATACTCGCGAGCAGTTACGACTCCTTGCAGGCGTCGTTGCAGAACTTCTAGTCCAGCCGGTACAGCAGCACCGCTACGTGTAATAAGAACGGCCTCGCTCACCAAGATCGGATCTCCGAATATGGCAAGTCCAGCTTGTCGAAGAGTGTTTCCGGTACTCACAACATCCGCGATTACATCAGCAACGCCAAGACGAACGCTACTTTCAACTGCTCCATCTAAGCGAACAACCTCGGCCTTGATTGATTTCTGAGCAAGGTAATTTTGAACTAGCCCTGGGTATGCGGTTGCGACCCGCTTTCCATTTAAATCAGAGGTCGAAAGCTTCTCAGACGCAGGTCCTGCAAATCTAAATGTTGAACCACCAAAACCAAGTGATAGAACTTCAGTAGCGGCGGCTCCAGAATCTATAAGTAAATCTCGCCCAGTTACGCCCGCTTCTAGCTCTCCAGAGCCAACATACAGAGCAATATCTCGCGGACGAAGATAATAGAACTCAACGTTATTTTCGGGATCGATTAAGACTAGATCTCGAGAG
>JAPLBI010000130.1 GCA_026392815.1 Actinomycetota bacterium | reverse complement strand
AATTGCGGACTCGTCCGTAGCGGTTCTTATATTTAACGTGGACTTCGTATTCAAAACCGTTGAGGATCGCCTCTTTAGCCTTAACCGAAAGCTTTTTCCAAGGGTTATCAAGCGAGAATTTAACTTCATCTGAAAGCGCTTCCAGCAAACGTAGAAAGTATTCGGATGTGTGACCGCTAGACCAAGGGGCGATAGCGCCGTCATTAATTGAGAGATTGTCATCAGGGATAACTAACTCTTCATCTACGTCGAGCTTTGTGCCGATTCCAGAGCACTCCGGGCAAGCTCCGAATGGTGAGTTAAATGAGAAAGAACGAGGCTCAAGTGCTTCGAATGAGAGATTGCAATCATGACAGGCTAGATGTTCGCTAAAGGTGCGCTCTTTCTCAGCGCCTTTAGCATCTACAAAATCCAGCAGCACTATTCCGGAAGCTAGACGCAGCGCAGTTTCGATTGAATCGGTAAGGCGTGATTTTGATTCTGCCTTTGCGGTTAAGCGATCTACAACAACTTCGATCGTGTGCTTCTCTTGCTTCTTTAACTTTGGTGGCTCGGAGAGCGAGATGGTCTCGCCGTCGACGCGCGCACGAGAATAACCCTGCGTAACTAGTTCGGCGAAGAGATCAACGAATTCGCCTTTGCGTTCGCGAATCACCGGCGCTAAAACCTGAAACTTAGTTGTCGCAGGCATGGTGAGAATTTGATCAACAATTTGCTGCGGACTCTGGCGCGAAACCGCTTTGCCGCACTTTGGGCAGTGCGGGCGACCGGCACGCGCAAAGAGTAGGCGCAGATAGTCATAAACCTCAGTGATTGTTCCAACTGTCGAACGTGGATTTCGGTTGGTGGATTTCTGATCGATCGAAACGGCAGGAGATAAACCTTCAATGAAGTCGACATCGGGTTTATCCATCTGACCCAAGAACTGTCGCGCATACGCGGAAAGAGATTCGACGTAACGACGCTGGCCTTCAGCGAATATCGTGTCGAAGGCAAGGCTTGATTTTCCAGAACCGGATAGGCCCGTGAAGACGATTAAGGATTCACGCGGTAGTTCGATAGAGACATTCTTTAAGTTGTGCTCGCGGGCACCGCGCACGATTAACTTATCGATGCTCACTTAAATTCCCGCCTCATCCATTCCGCGGAGCTCCTTCTTGAGCTCTCTGATCTCATCACGCAGGCGAGCTGCGAGTTCGAACTGTAGATCAGCAGCTGAGCTGCGCATCTGTTCGGTGAGCGAGCCTATCAAGGCAAGTAATTCTTGGCGCGGCAGGGAAATAACGGTGCGGGCATTAAATCCGATATCGAGAACAGAAGACGAACCTTTTGATTTGCCCGATGATTTCCGGGCCGCCATAAGTTCATCAGTGTCATCGCTCTCGCGGGCGATAGTGTCGGTGATATCAGCGATCTTCTTACGTAGCGGCTGCGGGTCGACACCGCGTTCAAGGTTGTAGGCCACTTGCTTTGCGCGACGACGATTTGTTTCATCAATTGCCTGCGCCATCGACTTTGTACGTGCCGCGCGACCAATGGTCTGAATTAGAGATGTCGCCGAACGCAAGAAGCCTTCTTTATCGGCATCCAAGATTGCAACCAGTGATACTTCAGGTAGATCAAGGCCTTCACGAAGCAAGTTGATTCCGATCAAAACATCGTATTCACCAGAGCGAAGTTCACGAAGCAGCTCTACGCGGCGCAAGGTATCTACTTCCGAGTGCAGATAACGAACTCGGACTCCACGTTCTTGCAGGTAATCTGTTAAATCCTCAGACATCTTCTTAGTCAGAGTTGTAACAAGAACGCGTTCATTCTTTGCCGCGCGGATATTGATTTCATTGAGGAGATCATCGATCTGACCTTTAATTGGTTTGATAATGATCGCCGGATCAACCAAGCCAGTTGGGCGGATTACCTGCTCTACAACATCTCTTCCGACCTTCTCCATTTCGTACTTACCTGGAGTTGCAGAGAGATAAAGAGTCTGACCGACGCGTTCTTGAAATTCTGGCCAACGAAGTGGTCGGTTATCTAGAGCGCTAGGAAGTCGGAAGCCGTGTTCTACAAGAGTGCGTTTACGAGATGCATCGCCTTCGTACATTGCGCCAATCTGCGGCACTGTTACGTGGCTTTCATCGATAACAACTAAGAAATCTTCCGGGAAGTAATCAAGTAGGCAGTTCGGTGCAGATCCTGGATCGCGACCATCTAAGTGGCGGGAATAGTTTTCGATACCGGAACAGAACCCAAGTTGCTGCATCATCTCGAGATCAAAAGTTGTGCGCATGCGTAGGCGCTGTGCTTCAAGTAGTTTTCCTTGCTTTTCAAAGAGATTGAGTTGAATCTGAAGTTCATCTTCGATCTCACCCATCGCACGTTTCATCGTCTCTGGGCCAGCCGCATAGTGCGTGGCAGGGAAGATATAAATCTCAGTCTCATCGCGAATAATCTCGCCGGTAAGTGGATGGATTTCAATAGTGTCGCCGCGGACGCGGAAGGTGCCGCGTTCAAAGGCCATATCGTTACGTGAGTACTGCACATCTACGAATCTGCGTAGCAGTTGATTGCGCTCAATCTCATCGCCGACCTTTAGTCGAATCATGCGGTCAATGTATTCCTGAGGCGTTCCAAGGCCATAGATACAAGAGACAGTTGCCACAACAATGACATCGCGACGGGTTAGAAGTGAGTTAGTTGCCGAATGTCGCAGACGTTCGACTTCATCATTAACGCTGGAGTCTTTCTCGATAAAGGTATCGGTCTGCGGAACATAGGCTTCAGGTTGGTAATAGTCGTAGTAAGAAACAAAGTACTCAACTGCGTTATTGGGTAGTAGCTCTTTGAATTCATTTGCCAACTGCGCGGCGAGAGTCTTGTTTGGAGCGAGAACCAGAGTCGGGCGTTGTAGGCGCTCAATCAACCAAGCTGTAGTTGCAGATTTTCCGGTACCTGTTGCTCCTAGTAGCACCACATCTTTTTCGCCCGCGTTTATTCGGGTGACGATCTCTTCGATTGCCTGAGGTTGATCTCCTGCAGGAACGTAGTCGCTGATTACCTGGAAAGGGTGAACCTTTCTTTGGAGATCAGAGATCGGGCGCATTTTCCTAGCCTACTTTGAAAGGCGCTGGAGTTCCTCCCAGAGGTTTTCCACCTTGCGCAGCAGTTGATCTTCATCGCCGCTATTTTCGATCACGTGGGTAGCAACGGCTTCACGCTCAGATGGTGAAGCCTGTGCTGCTAAGCGAGATTCAATCTCTGAGATGAACATGCCGCGCTTTAATAGTCTGGATTTACGAATCTCAAGATCTGCTTCAACGGTAATAATCTGATCAAAATTACTAGCCGCGCCGGTTTCAACCAGCAATGGGATTTCATAAATCAGGATTTCATCTGAGCCTAGATCGTTAACTACTTCGAAGAAAAGTTCGCGAACGCGCGGATGGATAATCGCTTCAAGATCTGCCTTAGCGCTCTTATCTTTAAAGATTATTGCACCTAACGCCTTGCGATCTATGTCGCCATTGCGCAGGATGCTTTCGCCAAATCGAGTGATGACTTCATCGAAACCTTCAGACCCACGTTCGATTGCTATACGAGATAGCTGATCTGCATCTACAACGCGTGCGCCGAGTTCTGAGAAGTACTGCGCAACCAGAGATTTACCTACGCCTATTCCACCGGTAAGTGCGACAACCAACATGGTTCAGACTCTACCTTCCGCAACTACTTTTATAGAAGTTTTCTAAAAGAGATAAGGGCCCACCCGAAGGTGAGCCCTTTCTCATTACCTGCTAATTATTCAGCGGCTGCTTCTTCAGCAACAGGAGCTGCAGCATCTGCTGCCTTTGCTTCTGCCTTCTGCTTCTTGTGAGCAAGGAAGCGAGTTTGTGCTTCCTGATATTGACGTTCCCACTCTTCGCGTTGTGAGTCATGTCCAGGCTTCCACTCCTGAGTATCAGGATCGAAACCTTCTGGGTAGATGAAGTTACCTGCTGCGTCATAGCGAGCTGCCATGCCGTATTGGGTTGGATCGAATGCTTCGATCTCAACTTCATGACCTTCATTAGCCTGCTTAAGAGATAGTGAGATACGACGACGCTCTAGATCGATATCGATGATCTTTACAAATAGTTCGTCATCTACAGCAACAACCTGCTCTGGGATCTCAACGTGGCGTTCTGCCAACTCTGAGATGTGAACAAGTCCTTCAATGCCTTCATGAACACGAATGAATGCACCGAATGGAACAAGCTTTGTCACGACGCCCGGAACAACCTGATTGATTGTGTGGGTACGCGCAAATGCTTGCCATGGATCTTCTTGTGTTGCCTTAAGAGAAAGTGAAACACGCTCGCGCTCGAAATCAACTTCGAGAACTTCTACGGTTACTTCATCGCCAACTTCAACAACT
>JAPLBI010000198.1 GCA_026392815.1 Actinomycetota bacterium | reverse complement strand
TGCAGAACATCGGGGGCGATTTCGAAATCTAGTTGGCTCGCAAATCGCGCAGCGCGCATCATGCGCAGTGGATCATCAGAGAAAGAATTTTCAGCCTTTGATGGAGTGCGTAATATTTTCTTAGCTAAATCTTCCAAGCCGTTAAAGGGATCGATAAATTCGGGAGTTTTTGTAGTTAGCTCTAGCGCCATTGAGTTAACTGTGAAATCGCGCCGCGACAAATCACCTTCGATTGAATCACCGTATTCAACTTCAGGTTTACGACTTTCCGGATCGTAACTTTCGGTGCGATAAGTTGTAACTTCAACAGTTGTATCACCGCGTTTTCCAGCAACAGTTCCAAATTCAATTCCGGTATCCCAAACGTTTTCCGCCCAAGCTTGCAAAATTTTCTTTGTAACTTCTGGTCGAGCATCGGTTGTGAAATCTAAATCATTTCCAAGTCGACCGAGCAACGCATCGCGAACTGGTCCGCCAACTAACGCCAAGCGAAATCCTTGGGCGGCAAAACTTTGGGCGAGTGAACTTGCTAGCGGCGCCCGTTTGATGAGTGAGGCGATCGCAACTTCTCCCGCGGCTCCTAATGCACTCGTCACAAGACCAAGATTAGAGCAGTACCCTTGGTCTATGACCCCGGCACCTAGTGCGGGCAGCGAAGGTACGAAGAAAAAGCGCAGGCGTAGACGCCCCGCAAATCGCGCCCCACTTGCAAGTGATTCACCTGCCAAAGATGAGCAGGCGCTGAATAAACGCCCCGCAAAGAGCCCTGCCAAGAATTCGCCGCGGAATCCTAAGAGCTACGCAAAACGCGTTGATGAAGTCAGCGCCGGTGGTTTGGTAATTGATCACAGCGGCAAGAACGGCTTGTTGATCGGTCGAATCGATCATAAAGATGCAAGTGGAAAACGAATTTTATGGTCTCTTCCAAAGGGACATATAGAAGAAGGTGAAACTCCAGAGCAAGCTGCGCTCCGTGAAGTCGCCGAAGAAACCGGAATTGAATCTGAGATCGAGCGCTCTTTAGGCGTTATCGATTTCTGGTTTATGGCCGGCGGTAAGCGAATCCATAAAACAGTTCATCATTACTTATTCCGCGAAACCGGCGGTTTACTGGCGCCGCAAGAAAGTGAAGTAGATGAGGTCGGCTGGTTTCCACTAGCTGAAATTGTTGATCGCTTGGCTTATCCAGATGAGAAGAAGTTGATTGCGCGAACTGACGCAACTGCTGAAGTTGGCGCTAAATGAAGAAGTTATCCGCGCTTTTCTTATCCTTAGCCTTTCTCTTTATTGGCGTACCGCATTCAGCCGGTGATGTAACTGTTACAAAGTTAACCAGTAAGCAGCATCAATTATTTGATGGCACCTTTAGAAATGATGATCTAACTAATGATTTACTTCCAACAGGCAGATTAGGAAAGCCGTTGGAAAGTAAACCTAAAGGTCCGCGAACTTGGGTTATCGATGGTGCACTACTTGATGAAGTCGCCGCTATGGCAGATGGTTATGAGTTAAGCAATGGTGAGTTAACCACCGGACAACTTGTTGCAAAAGGTTGGATCTCTCGTTTAATTCTCTTAACTGCTGGAGATAAAGTCTTTGCACTGCCATATGGAAACCCTGATTTATCACTAGCTACGCGCTCAGCTCCTAGCGAGCTTCGCCTATATAAAAGTTATGGCATAGAGCGAGTTGAATTTCATTTAAACCGTAAGGTTTCGCCCGGAGATAGCAGTGTTTGGAGCACCGGTAAATCACGTTTAAGCCCTGTATTGCGTAAGAAATATACGCAAAATCGCCAAGCTTTAACTGCATTGTCATCGGTTGTGAGCGCTCCTGAAGTTAAAGCCCAGCGCGCGAAGTTAGCGGTTTTACTTTCGCCGTCGCTTAATCAGAAAGATCGCGAATTTTTCTCATATGACGCAGCCGATGGGGTAGCAAAAACCTTAAATCGTTTACGTGTTTCTTCAGGAAAATATCAAATCGCATCCGAAACCGGAAAAGTTCCAGTCACTGTAACAAATGATTTTAACGTGCCCGTAAAGGTTGGAGTTGAATTAACTCCACTCAACTCTCGCGTGCAAGTATCGGATGTTCCAACTTTCACCATCGGTGCAAATTCGCGAACCCAGCTCTCAATTCCATTTAACGCTATCGCTCCTGGTGCAACAACTGTGCTCGCACAAATCACAAATGCGGAAGGCGATGAAATTGGTCCAGCATCGCGCTTAGCAATTAAAGTAACTTTCTTTGATTCGCGGGTTACTTACTTCACGATAGGTGCGGCGCTCTTGCTATTTGTAGCGGCTTTAACCCAGACTATTCGCAGAATACGAAGGGGGCGTAATGAAAAGCAATGAGCTCTTTCGCGCCTCAGGTGTTATGGCGATCGGAACAATCCTTTCGCGTATTACTGGTTTCTTCCGGGCAATTCTTGCCGTTGCTGTCTTGGGCACAGCGTTACTTGCAGATTCATACAACGTGGCAAATACGATGCCAAATATTCTCTACAACTTACTTGTTGGTGGAGCGCTTACCGCGATCTTCGTTCCGCAATTGGTGCGCTCATTCTCAGATGAAGATGGTGGACATGGTTTCGCTTCGCGCTTAGTTACAACTATTTCGGGAATTCTCTTACTTCTTGTTTTAGTCGGAGTAATTTTTGCGCCGTACCTTGTAAGACTCTATGCGCCAGAGTTCGCAACTGATGGTTTCGAGCGCGAGTTCTCTATCGCTGTAGCCTTTACGCGTTACTGCCTGCCGCAGATCTTCTTCTTGGGGCTATTCACAATGCTCGGCCAAGTTGCAAATGCGCGTGGTTCTTTCGCCCCTTTAATGTGGGCGCCAATCGCTAATAACCTAGTCGTTATAGTGATTTTTAGCGGGGTTCTATTTCTTCAAGAAAGTATCTCGGTTGAAAACATCACTGATGCACAGATCCAACTTCTCGGTTGGGGAACAACTCTCGGAATTGTTATTCAGGCGCTAATCCTGATCCCGGTTGTTAAGAAATCCGGAATACGACTGCGCCCAATTTTTGGTGTTGCAGGACTTGGTAAATCTTTCTCATTAGCTGGTTGGACTTTGGTTTATGTCTTGATTTCTCAACTTGGTTACTTAATTACAGTAAATGTCGCTACTAGCGCTGCGGTGCGTAGCGCACAAGCCGGAATAACAACCGGTGTTGGTTTCACACCATTTACCAGCGCTTACTACATTATGTTGCTGCCGTATTCGATCGTCACAATTTCAATCGTTACCGCGTTGCTTCCACATTTATCTAAGTTGGCAATTGATAAGAATGTAGAAGAAGTTAAGAAGCAGTTAATTCGCGCTATCCGCATGTGTGGCGTTGTGACAGTTCCAAGCTCTGTCGCGTTATTGCTCTTTGGTTCACTAATGACTGAGGTTCTCTACT
>JAPLBI010000162.1 GCA_026392815.1 Actinomycetota bacterium | reverse complement strand
TCTCATCTGACCGCCCACCAAAGCAATTAACAACTTTGGAAGATCGTCTGCGTTCTCGTTTCGAGTGGGGTTTGATTACAGATATCCAGCCGCCAGAACTTGAAACCCGTATTGCGATTCTGCGCAAGAAAGCTGCGCAAGATAAATTAAACGCACCGGATGATGTTCTTGAATACATCGCAAGTAAAATTTCTACAAATATTCGCGAGCTAGAAGGCGCACTTATTCGCGTTACCGCTTTTGCAAGTCTTAACCGTCAAGGTGTTGATTTAGGTTTAGCGGAAATCGTTCTTAAAGATTTGATTCCAAGTGGCGCAGGTCCAGAAATCACGGCGCCGACAATCATGGCCCAGACCGCCGCTTACTTCAGTTTGACGATCGACGACCTTTGCGGAACTTCACGTTCTCGGGTCTTGGTAAATGCGCGCCAGATCGCGATGTATTTGTGCCGCGAGTTAACTGAGCTTTCACTACCTAAAATCGGCCAGACATTTGGTGGCCGCGATCACACAACTGTTATGCACGCCGACCGAAAGATCCGCCAATTGATGGCTGAACGCCGGTCTATCTATAACCAGGTCACCGAGCTAACCAACCGGATCAAATCTCAGAATAGGGGTTAGGTGGTTTGTCCGATTTCTTACGCTTTGGGGTGCTTACCCCCAACTGTGGCGAAATTGTGGATAGCTGTGGATTTCAACGGGAAATCTGTGGTTAAAGCCGAGTTAAAGAAGTTTCGTTTTTAGGAAAAGGGAGTTTGCGATGAGAGAAGCGTTCAATACACACAGAAAAGCTGGGTTTGTCCACAACTTTCCAACAGGTAAAAACGCCTCTGAGCAGGACTTTCCTTCGTTATCCACAGATATCCACGGTGGTTACTACTACTACCTATATATACAAGAAACCCGCCCCCAAGCGAACCCCACAGCTTTTAACGTTTTTAAATCGGAAGTATTTAAAACCCAACTAACTAAAAACCTACCTGCTGTGCAAGACTTTCAACTAAAGAAAAAGAGGGTTACGGCGTGAAATTCACTGTAGATCAAGGCGCGCTCACAGATGGCGTCAACTGGGTATCCCGGAGCCTTTCAACCCGCCCAATTAAAACCGAGCTTCTCGGAATCGTTATCGACGCCACTGGCGATGAGGTAATCCTCTCTGGTTCAGATTTAGAAACCTCAAGTAAATCTTTCTTTAAAGCAGATATCGCACAACCTGGAAAAGTATTGGTTCCTGGAAAGTTGCTCGCAGAAATTTCTCGCTCTCTTCCAAATAAACCAATCACAATCACTTTAGACGGTTCTCGTGTTCTTGTTACTTCAGGTTCAGCAAAATTCACACTACCAACTCTTTCAATCTCTGAATATCCAAACTTGCCTGAACTTCCAGAAACAACCGGGGTTGTTGCAAGCGATGTTTTCGCAACCGCAGTTGCACAAGTTGCAATTGCAGCAGGGCGCGATGATTCACTACCAACACTTACTGGTGTACATATTGAAATCAACGAAGAGACTGTCACGCTAGCCGCAACCGACCGCTACCGTTTAGCAGTTCGCGAATTTAATTGGCAGCCAACTTCACCTGGCGTCTCAACAACATCACTGCTGCGCGGGCGCACAATTGCCGATGCTGCTAAATCTCTAACTGGTTCAAAGAACGTTTCACTATCTTTCGCACCCGCAACTAGCAATGATCGTCTCGCAGGATTTTCCGGCGAAGGCAAGTCAATGACATCGCGCATGTTAGATGGAACATTTCCCCCATACCGCCACTTGTTGCCACAGGAAATAACAACCACTGCAATAGTTGAAGTTGCACCCTTCTTAGATTCAGTTCGCCGCGTTGCACTCGTTACCGATAAAACAGTCCCACTTCGCCTCGAGTTTGCCAACAACTCTGTTTCCCTCGAAGCTGGCGCCGGTGAAGAAGCGCAAGCAACGGAAGCAATTGAAATTCTATTAAATGGCGAAGCGATCTCAATCGCCTTCAACCCAGTCTTTTTAGCGGATGGCCTGCAAGCCGTCGGAACTTCATTTGTACAAATTTCATTCACTGGTTCAAATAAACCAGCGATACTCATGGGCAAATCAGAGCGCGATGGCAAGGTAATCGAAAACTATCGCTACCTTTTGATGCCGATGCGCTACGCCTCTTAAGGCCACTTAAGTGCGCGTTAAAAAATTAGCGCTGACTAATTTCCGCTCATATAAATCACTCGAGCTAGAGCTAGATCCTGGACCGACCACCTTCATCGGCAATAACGGCTCCGGCAAAACAAATATCGCCGAAAGTTTGATCTATCTTGCATATCTTTCCTCGCACCGAGTTTCTCAAAATCTTCCACTCCTACATCTTGGCACTGATCAAGCGATCATCCGCGCCGAGATCGAGCGCGATGACCGCACTTTGCAGGTAGACCTAGAAATAAATGCCAGTAAAGCCAACCGCGCGCGATTAAATCAAAACCCAACCAAATCACAACGCGAGATTCTCGGCGCCCTACAGGTTATTTACTTCTCGCCCGAAGATTTAGATCTAGTGCGTGGAGAGCCAACCCACCGCCGCGATTTTCTAGACAAACTTTTAATCACGCGCAGCCCCCGTCTTGCTGGAGTTATCTCTGATTACGACCGCGTTGTTAAACAACGCAACACCTTGTTAAAAACTCGCGCGCTTGAAAACGCGCTGGCGCCATGGACAGAACAGTTAATTAATTTAGGTGCACAACTAAGCACTGAAAGAATTGCTTTGGTTGAAGAGTTAAACCCGTATGTAACCGCAAACTACGCCAATTTAAATGAAGTAAAACCTGCGTCAATTGCTTATAAATCAGCAACTGATGGCTTAACCACAAATACCGATGAAAACATCCAAACCTTAACCGCGCGCCAACTAGAAGTAGCCCGCCAAGAAACCGAACGCGGGGCTTCACTAATTGGCCCACATCGCGATGACCTACATTTACAACTCGGTGACTTTCCCGCAAAAGGTTACGCCAGCCACGGCGAATCCTGGTCGATGGCTATTTCACTTCGCATTGGATCTTTTAACTTACTGAAATCTGAGGGCGCAGAACCAATTTTAATCCTCGACGATATCTTCGCCGAATTAGATACCGCTCGCCGTGCACAGTTAACTTCAGTTACAAAAATGGCTGAGCAAACAATTATTACCGCCGCAGTTGAAAGTGATCTGCCCCCAGAGTTATTATCAAGCAAGTACTACGTATCTCCAGGTGTAGTAAGTAAAGAAAGGGCGGCTGATGTCTAAACGCGACCTAGCCCTAGATTTATTTCGCAGCTACAAAACTGGCTTTATTAAAAAAACCAAAGTTGTTGAAGAGCGCACCTCAAAACCCGGCGACCCAACCCTTATCAATGAAGTGATCGAAGATTTAATAACGCAGCGCGATTGGCATTTAGGAATCGCCGAAGGAACGCTCTTCTCAAATTGGAAATCAATTGTTGGCGATGAGATCGCATCTCACACAACACCGCTCTCACTTCTTGAAGGCGCACTACTTGTGCAATGTTCATCAACTGCATGGGCAACACAATTAACTGCAGTTGGTTTAGATCTTCTGCACTCGGTTCAAAAGAGCGCTCCTGATGCCGGCGTGGAATCTTTAAACTTCATAGGGCCGCAAGCGCCCTCCTGGAAGCGCGGACTTCGGACCATCAAAAACGAACGCGGCCCGCGCGACACCTACGGCTAGAAAAAACCTCCACCCACTAGGAACCCTCACCCCTGCGCGGAAAACGGCGCATTACCCACACCTAAGGCTTATTGTGGCTAGCGCCTTTTCTTTTTACCGATAGGATTAGAGCGCTTAGTTAAGGAATTCCCCTTCTAGGTGCCTTTTAAGACCAGAACCTGATTTTGTGAGGAGCCTTTAGTGTCCGAGAAGTCCGGCGGTTACGACGCCAGCTCGATCACCGTCCTTGAGGGCCTCGATGCTGTCCGTAAACGCCCCGGCATGTATATCGGCTCAACTGGCGAACGCGGCCTCCACCACCTGGTCTACGAAGTCGTCGACAACTCTGTAGATGAAGCTCTCGCAGGTTATTGCGATGAAATCAATGTGACTTTGATGCCCGATGGCTCACTGCAATGTATCGATAACGGTCGCGGTATCCCAGTTGATATCCACCCAGTTGAAAAGAAGCCCGCACTCGAAGTTGTTCTTACAGTTTTGCACGCTGGCGGAAAATTCGGCGACGGTGGTTACTCAGTCTCTGGTGGTCTGCACGGTGTAGGTATTTCTGTTGTTAACGCGCTTTCAACCGATCTTTCAGTTGATGTACAACGCGATGGTTTCTTCTGGTCACAAAGTTACAAACTCGGTGTTCCTACCGCGCCAGTTAAAAAAGGCGAAGCATCAACCAAAACTGGCACAACAGTTCAATTCTGGCCATCTACCGAAATTTTTGAAACTACAGATTTCTCATTTGAAATTTTATCTACCCGTTTCCGTGAAATGGCTTTCCTAAATAAAGGCTTACGTTTAACCCTTACTGATATGCGCCCTGGCCACGTTGACGATAAAGGCGAGCCTTTATACGTAAATTACAAATACGACGGCGGTATTGCAGATTTCGTAAAACACCTCAATTCAACTCGTGGCGAAACCCACAAATCAATCATCTTCTTTAACGCCGAAGATAAGAAAGCAAAACTCTCACTTGAGATCGCTATGCAATGGAACGCTGGATTCTCTGAATCTGTCTACACCTTCGCAAACACGATTCACACCCACGAAGGTGGAACTCACGAAGAAGGCTTCCGCACCGCGCTTACATCAGTTGTAAATAAGTTTGGCGAAGAAGCCGGATTCATCCGCAAGAAAGAAGATCGCCTAACCGGTGACGATGTCCGTGAAGGTTTAACTGCAATCGTTTCTATCAAACTTGGCGAACCACAATTTGAAGGCCAGACAAAAACCAAACTCGGCAACACTGAAGCAAAGTCATTTACCCAAAAGGCTGTAAACGAATTTTTAACTCAATGGTTTGAACAGAACCCACAAGAAGGTAAAGACATTGTTCGCAAGAGCATCGATGCCGCTGCAGCTCGTGTTGCAGCGCGCAAAGCGCGCGATCTATCTCGTAACCGCAAAGGTTTACTCGAAGGCCGCGGCATGCCCGGCAAACTTGCAGATTGTCAATGGACCGATCCATCAAAGTGTGAGCTCTACATCGTTGAAGGTGACTCAGCAGGCGGTTCCACAAAAGGTGGACGCGATTCGCGTAACCAAGCAGTTCTACCAATCCGTGGAAAAATTCTTAACGTTGAGAAAGCGCGCATTGACCGCGTCTTACAGAACAACGAAGTGCAAGCTTTAATTACTGCACTCGGAACTGGCGTTCACGAAGATTTCGATATTGAAAAACTTCGCTATCACAAGATTATTTTGATGGCCGATGCTGACGTTGATGGACAACATATCCGCACATTGCTTTTAACTTTGTTATTCCGCTTTATGCGCCCACTTATTGAAAAAGGCTTTGTTTACTTGGCGCAACCACCACTTTATAAAATTAAATGGGGTGGTAAAGATCCGATTGAATATGCATTCTCTGATCGCGAACGCGATGGCATGATCAAGATTGGTCTTGATGCCGGAAAACGTTTACCTAAAGATGACGGTATCCAACGCTTTAAAGGCCTTGGCGAAATGCCAGCAAAAGAACTTTGGGATACAACAATGGATCCTGAGCACCGCGTGCTAATTCAAGTCACTCTTGAAGATGCATCTGCAGCCGACGATCTCTTCTCTGTTCTTATGGGTGAAGATGTAGAACAACGCCGCGCATTTATTCAACGTAACGCTAAAGATGTTAGATTTTTGGATATCTAAATGGCTGACGAAAAAAAACCTAAAGATGTAGTTCCAGTCGATCGCACTGGCATGGTTAATCCCGGCGATGATTTCGATCGTATTGAAACCGTTGACCTTCAAGTTGAAATGGCTCGTTCATATCTTGACTATGCAATGTCTGTCATTGTTGGTCGTGCGTTGCCAGATGTTCGCGATGGTTTAAAGCCGGTTCACCGCCGCGTTTTA
>JAPLBI010000117.1 GCA_026392815.1 Actinomycetota bacterium | reverse complement strand
CCACGATGCAGTGCAGCACCGCCCATAATCTGTACGTCATAGTGGCGCTGACCAAGTGTGCGCTTTGCCGCTTCTCTAACAACTGCGAAAGCTTCAGGAAGTAAATCATCGAGAGTTGATCCAGCAGAAAAACGAGATTTGAATTCATCGGTCTTGGCGCGAAGGGCTTCATCTGAAAGTGCGGAGATCGCAGGCTCAAAGGCATTTACTTGATCGACAACCTTGCTTAACTCGCGAAGAATCTTGCCTTCGCCAGCCCGCATGATTCGGTCAATAATCTTTGCCATTTACGACCCTTTCCTAACCAATTCCTACCCAGTTGGTGTCCAGTTACTACAAATCCAGACCCCTTATCGTAGGGGTTTAGCCGTACAACTTGTTACCGCGCCAAGCACGGTAAAGCCTGCAGTACGCAAGGCCCGGATCGCCTCGGCCAGGGTGGCCCCAGTGGTGATCAGATCATCAATAACAATAATCTTAGGTCCAGTATTCCCTGCGCAAATTTCAGTGGTGAAATCAGATGATATTGAAAGCGCCCCAGAAATATTCTCTGATCTATCCATGAGATTTAACTGAGATTGATCTCTGACTTTACGAATATGTGTCAATGGAGATTGGTGAGGTAGCCCTACTTCAATTGCTACCTGCGTTGTGATCTCTTGCAAGAAATTTCTGCCTCGTTTTCGATTAGCCGATTTTCTCGAAGGTATAGGTACAAGCGTTGCGGGGCCGTGGCGGTTTACAAATAGTCTAAGTGAGTGAACTATTCCATTAATAATTAATTGATCTGCTGCCTTGATTTGCGATTCCTTTGCGCTTAACAAGACGCGTGAAGCGATCGGTGAATATTGGATAGCAGAAAATACTGGGAAGCTTTCGCCACGCCAATTAATCGCTCGTTGATAAAAATGCGGATGCCACTGTTTGCGACATTCAGAGCAGATCGAAATTCCTAGCCTGGAACAACCAATACAACGGGAAGGAAAGATAATTTCGGTGAGGTTAAACACCGCCGGAGTATTGCTCCAAAGATAAGGAGGGGAACTCAGATTAAATTGGTTGAGGATAATCTTTCGGTTGCGGACGTATTGGTCTACCCGAAATCTGAGATCCTGCGATTAGCGGAAGTGTAAGAACGAAGTGAGCTCCCTGGCCGAGCGCTCCCCAAGCATCGAGTTCTCCATTGTGTAAGCGCGCATCTTCGAGCGCAATTGAAAGACCAAGTCCTGTGCCACCGCGTACGCGCGCTCGAGATGGATCAGCGCGCCAGAAGCGATCGAAGACTCGCGAGAGTGCTGCTGGGTCCATTCCAGGACCAAAATCTCTAACTCCAACTCCAACTTCGGTTGCCGTTGCAACTACTGAAACATGAATTGGTTTCTCATCTGCGTGATCGAGAGCATTTGAAAGCAAGTTTCGCATTATCCGCTCAACGCGTCGAAAATCTGCTCGCACCATTACCTGCTCGGTTTCGTGGTCAATTTCCACAGAAATAGTATGGTCATGGGCGTTGGCTCGAACATCTTCAATACATCTCTCGATCAGCCTTACCAAGTCGAATTCAACTGGTTCAAGCACCGCTACTTCTGCATCAAATCGACTTACTTCTAACAAGTCTTCAAGTAACTTCTCAAAGCGATCAAGTTGGGCAACCAACAGTTCAGAACTCCGTGCGATATTTGGATCAAAGCTAGCCTTCGCACTATAGATAACTTCTGATGCCATGCGAAGGGTAGTTAGCGGGGTACGAAGTTCGTGCGAAACATCTGAAACAAATCTCTGCTGTACGCGAGATAAGTTTTCCAAACGTGTGATCTGTGATTCCAAGGAGAGGGCCATCTCATTAAATGCCGTACCCAATGTGGCAATTTCGTCAGAGCTTTCCACCTTCATGCGCTGTGAAAAATCACCTTCCGTAAATTGTTGGGCAATACGGGCTGCTTCTCTAACCGGTCGGACAACTTGCCTTACTACCAACCAAGTAATTAAGCCGATCAGGAATAGCAGCGCCAAGCCGGTAAATAGCAAAGAACTCTTGATTAGCGAAAGAGTTGTATTTTGATTGGTTAGTGAGTAAACCAAGTACAGCTCGTAGTTGCCGGAGTCAGGAATCGCAATTCGTCGACCTGCGATCAAGACATTGGCATCTGCGCGGTTTTTATATTTTACTGTTGCGT
>JAPLBI010000137.1 GCA_026392815.1 Actinomycetota bacterium | reverse complement strand
GATTCAAACCGGGGGATCTACAGATATCTCTGCAGGTTTCACACTCGCCATGCGCGAAGCAAGTCGAACAAAGCTAGAAGGCGGAACATCCCTTCTTGTAATCAGCGATGGCCATGCAAATGCGGGGGAGCGCGATCCACAATTCTTCGCCGACGTTGCCGCAAAGTCCGCAACCGAAAAGATCACTTCCGCATCCATCGGTCTCGGCAACGGATATGACGAAACCATCCTTGAAGCAATCGCTCAAGGCGGCGGCGGAGCACATCGCTTTGCAGCAGATATCGACGAAGCAGTTGGTGCAATCGCGGCAGAAGTAGATGACTTGCTAGATAAAGTCATCGTTAACTGCGCTCTGCGCTTTCGCCCAACGGCAATGGCCAAGGGCCAACCAACGCCCAACAGCAATGGCCAAGGGCCAACCAAAGATCGAACTCTTGCAGCGCCTTCCTTATTGGATGGATGGCCAGGATTACGTCGTTCAACTCGGTGATCTTTACGCCGGTGAAAACCGTCGCTTCATCATCTTGGTCGATGTTCCAGGCATTGCCGCCCTTGGTCTTTGCAAGATTGCCGATGTAACTATCGAATACACCGACTTGGCAGCGCGCAATGAAGTCAGCGTGACTATGCCGGTTAACGTAAACGTTGTTCCCGGAGATCAAGCAGCCGGCCGCATCGAAGATCCAATCGTTAAGGCTGAGCGCATGATCTTGCAGGCACAGAGCGAGAAAGCAATTGCCACAGAAGAAATTCTGCAAGGCAATCAAAAGTCTGCAACCAAACGCCTCAAAGGCACCGCTGCCAATCTACGTAGCCACGCCTCTGAAATCCGCGTAGTCGATGAACGCTCTGCCGAATCACTTGCGATCATCCTTGAAGAAGCTGCTGAGATGGATGCTCTTGCACAAACTGCAGAGCATGAAGAGATCGCATATTCGTCAAAGCGCATGCGCGAGTCATATTCACGTATGACTCGCTCTAAAAAAATCCGTCTCAATCTAGATCCTGATGAGACAACCGACCCTAACTCACAGAACTAAGGAGATATATGTATCCACAACTTTATTCAATGATTGCTCCAAATCTTTTCCAAGGCGGAACAGATGATCTTGATGTCATTCACTTGGCACAAACCAATAACCGCCCGCGCACCGATCTTCCCTTCGATGCGATCGTGACCATGTACGCATGGGCACGTCCTGCTGATTGGAAAGTTCAAGAATTTCGCTACGGAGTTCCTGATGCATCAATCACCGATATCGATCTTGATCGACTTCGCCAAGCTGTTGACTTCGGTTACGACCGCTGGAAACAAGGCGATCGCGTTCTAGTTCGCTGCCAAGCTGGCCTCAATCGTTCAGGTTTAGTCCTTGCACTAATCCTGATTAAAGACGGCCTAACACCGACTCAGGCAATCGCTCGGATCCGCGATAACCGCGGTGAAGATGCGCTCTTTAATCGCGACTTCCACAACTGGTTGCTGACAGAAGGCGAGAGTTTCTTCTCGCCTTCTTCCCAGCAGGCTGCGTAAAGGAGAAGATATGTATATGGCTGATCCTAAAAAGGAACGACGTATTTTCCCATCAATGGTAAATCGCGAGCCTTTGCCAACAATCACCTTCAAGACAACTGACGAGCGCAATCGTTACGTCGTGCAGATGCGCGAAGCAGGTCATACGCTAGTTGAAATTGGCGACTCGCTAAATCTCACACGAGAAATGATTCGCCTCATCACTAAGGCCAACGAAGGCCCTTCTGCGAAAACTGTGCGAGTAAATCGTGAAGTTAAGAAGAAGGCCGAAGCCTTGGCAGTACTTAAAGATCTAGGCACAGCCGATGTGGAAACGTTGGCTGCGCACTTAGATGAAAGGCCAGCGCGCGTTCGTCAATTACTAGGCAAGCAAGCAAAGAAGCTACCTAAAGGCAGAGCAAACTTTGAGAAGATTTTCTCGGATGAAGATCTGCTAACGATTTTGCGCCTGGCATCCGAAAAAGTAGGTGGTCCACTTACTTGCAACGCGTACAGAAAACTCAAGGTTCAACCTACTATCGCCATCTTTATCGGACGTTTCGGAACTTGGAAGAACGCGTGTGATCGGGCAGGTGTCACAGCTGGAAGCGCTGTGCGCACTAATTACACAAGAGCCCATAGTGAAGAAGACATGCTTG
>JAPLBI010000036.1 GCA_026392815.1 Actinomycetota bacterium | reverse complement strand
GTCGCTATCTGGTCGACTTTGGTTTACTTCCCAGTTGCGCACTGGGTATTCGCATTCGGAAATAAAGTCGGAGACACAATTACCGGTGCAGGTTATTTAGCTAGCAGAGGCGTTCAGGACTTTGCAGGTGGAACGGCAGTGCATATCAACGCCGGCGCTGCAGGCTTAGCGCTAGCGATTGTAATTGGAAAGAGAGTTGGTTGGCGCAAAGAATCAATGCGTCCACACTCATTACCTTTGGTAATGCTTGGTGCGGGACTTCTCTGGTTCGGCTGGTTTGGATTTAACGCCGGCTCATCACTAGCTGCAAATGGAACAGCAGCTCTAGCTCTAATCAATACTCAAGTTGCAGCAGCTGCTGCGGTTCTAGGTTGGTTACTCGTAGAGAAGGTTCGTAATGGACATGCAACTTCACTTGGTGCAGCATCAGGTGCGGTAGCAGGGCTAGTTGCAATCACGCCGGCTTGTGCATTTGTGGCTCCATGGGCCGCAGTAGTAATTGGCCTGCTTGCAGGAGCGATTTGTGCGCTCTCTGTCGGAATCAAATACAAACTTGGCTTCGATGATTCACTCGATGTAGTGGCAGTTCACTTAATTGGTGGAATCTGGGGATCACTTGCAATCGGCCTATTTGGCTCATCAGCGGTCAACAGCCTTAGCCTCGATGGAATCTTCTATGGTGGCGGAACAGCGCTACTTGGAAAGCAGGCGCTGGGTGTCGGACTTGTTTTCGCATACTCATTCATTGCCACACTGATCATCGGTTACGCAATTGAAAAGACAATTGGTTTCCGCGTAAAGAAAGATGCAGAAGTCGAAGGCATTGATCTAAATGAACACGCAGAGACTGCATATGAAATGACAAGTTCATCACGAGGAGGTTCATTGCTATGAAGTTAATTACAGCTATCTTGAAACCATTTAAGTTAGATGAAGTCAAAGATGCTCTGCAAGCAGCGGGTGTCACCGGAATGACAGTCTCTGAAGCCAGTGGTTTCGGTCGCCAGCGCGGCCACACCGAGGTTTATCGTGGCGCCGAATACACCGTTGACCTAGTACCGAAGGTTCGCCTTGAAGTACTTGTTGATGATGCAGATTCAGCGGCAATTGTCGATGTCATCGTGAAAGCGGCATCAACAGGATCAATCGGCGATGGAAAAGTTTGGACAACGCCAGTTGATTCAATCGTGCGCGTCAGAACTGGTGAACGCGGAACGGATGCGATCTAGGGGATAAAGCAGGTAAGTAAGATAGGTACATGGGTACACGTGAGCGAAGGGAGCGATCGAACGAGAGCGATCGCTTCCTGACCTCGCTATTTAGCCAAGTACCAGATGCAGTTAGTGGGGTAGCACTCGCCGCGGTCGGTGGTTACGGCCGCGGTGAGCTATCTCCAGGATCAGATCTAGATATTCTCTTTCTACATAACGGGAGAATTGAAGAGAAATCTCTCGCAGAGATAGTAAATAAAATTCTCTACCCGCTCTGGGATAAATCTTTTAAAGTCGATCATTCTGTTAGAACTAGATCCGAAACACGTGAGAGCGCCTCCAGTGATTTAAAAGTTGCTCTAGGGCTACTTGATATTCGATTAATTTGTGGTGATCCAGATTTAGTGGCGGCGGTGCAACACGATGCAATCGATGATTGGCGCGGTAATTCGCGCGAAAGGCTGCCCGAACTACGCCGTTCTCTTGTCGAACGTCATCTTCGCGCCGGTGATCTCGCTTATCTCCTTGAACCTGATCTAAAAGAGGCGCGTGGGGGCTTAAGAGATATCAACGCGCTTCGAGCGATCGCTCGTTCAGGTGCGGTCTCTATCTCCCTAGAACACATCAGCACCGCAGAATCAGTTTTAAACAATGCGCGAGAAGCTTTGCATACCGTTACCAGCAGAGATAAGGATCGTTTACTTTTTCAAGAGCAAGATAAAGTTGCCGAACTTTTGAAATACGCCGATGCGGATGCGCTTATGAGCGATATCGCACAAGCTGCTAGATCAGTTGACTATCTCCTCGAATCAACTTGGCATCGCTTTGATCATCGCGGAAAAGATGGGATTGGACGCTTCTTAAAGAAAACGCGCACCACACATATTGCGCACGGGTTATCAATTGCGCACCAAGAAGTCTTTATTGACGAGGGATTTGATTTTGATAAAGATCCGGTAATTGGTTTACGTGCAGCTGCCATTGCAGCGCAAGCTGGGCTTCCGGTCTCGCCAACGACTTTGCAAGCTTTGTCTGCATCGCCATACCGTTGATAGACATATGGTTGAGACCGCGGTATTTGCAGCTGCGCTTACAAGAAATGTGAACCGCCCAGATTTACTTCTCTTTGCGGCGTTATTCCACGATATCGGGAAAGGTACGCAGGAAGATCACAGCGACCGCGGGGAAAAGTTAATTGAACCGCTTGCGCGCCGCATTGGATTCGATGAAAACGATATTGCAACCTTGAAACTATTGGTAAAACATCACCTGCTATTGAGCGCTACCGCTACGCGACGAGATTTAGATGACCCCGCGACTATCGCCAGCGTGACTTCTGTGATTCCGGATTTACAGACCCTGGAACTCTTGCATGCGCTCAGTATCGCCGATGGACAGGCAACAGGGCGGGCGGCATGGAGTGATTGGAAAGAGAGTTTGTTAAGCGAACTTGTAAGTCGGGTGACATCGGCGTTAACAGATAACACGATAGCGAGACAACCAGAATTTACAAATGAGCAGAGAGTTTTAGCAGATAGCGGCGAACTTCAAGTTAAAATCGAAGCACGCGATCCTGATTTTGCAATCGAAATCATCGCTCCAGATAAAACTGGACTTCTCTCTATCGTTGCTGGTGTTTTGAACTTGGCCAGATTCGATGTACGTTCAGCGCGTACGCAAACTATCGGCAAGAGCGCAATCATGAAGTGGATTGTTACGCCTAACCAATTCGCGCCATCGGTCGATGAGGGTGCGATAAAAGCCGCAATTGCCGAAGCTTTAGCGGATGCCTCTGATTTAACTGAGAGAATAAAACGACGCGTTGCAGATTACGCAAATATTCCGTCAATTCCAGTTCCGCTTCCGATCGTTGAAACCTTTATGGATTCGGCAACTAATGCAACGATTATTGAGGTTCGCAGCCATGATCGTCCCGCACTTTTATTCGGAATCGGCGACGTAATCACGAAGTCACAAGTTGATATTCGCTCCGCAATCGTTACAACTTTGGGGGCGGAAGCGATAGATACCCTTTATGTAACTGAAATTGGTGGGGGAGCGCTCTCTCCTGAGCGCGCCCAAGAACTAGCCAATCGTCTATCTATCGCACTTGCTTAATTAACCGTTCAAGTACTATTGCCACCTTATGTTTGACAACCTTTCCTCCAAATTCTCGAACGCTTTCTCCTCGCTGCGTTCCCGAGGAAAAATTTCTCCTTCAGATATCGAAAACACTTGTGCTGAAGTTCGTACCGCACTTCTCGAGTCAGATGTTGCGCTACCTGTCGTAGATAGCTTTATCGAAAAAATTCGCAGCAAGTCGCTGGAGGCGCTCCCAAATCTGCAATCAGGCACAAATCAAGCGCAAGCAATCTTTGAGATTGTAAATACGGAATTAGTTGAAATCCTTGGTGGTTCAGCTCGTCGTGTTCGCTTTGCAAAGACCGCTCCGACAGTAATCATGTTGGCTGGTTTGCAAGGCGCCGGTAAAACAACTTTGGCTGGAAAACTCGCCAAGTTCTATGCCGAACAAGGCAACACCCCTTTACTTGTCGCATCAGATCTTCAGCGTCCAAATGCAGTTAACCAATTACAGGTTGTTGGAGAAAGCGTTGGCGTTCCAGTCTTTGCACCTGAACCCGGCAACGGTGTTGGCAATCCAGTAAAGGTTGCTGAACAAGGTATCGCTTTCGCAAAATCAAAGTTGTACAACATGGTTATCGTAGATACCGCAGGTCGCCTCGGCGTTGATCAAGAGTTAATGCGCGAGGCGATCGCTATCCGTGATGCAATTTCGCCAGATGAGATCCTCTTCGTTGTAGATGCGATGATCGGTCAAGATGCTGTCCGCACCGCGCAAGCGTTCCAGGATGGCGTTGGTTTTGATGGCGTAGTTCTTACCAAGCTCGATGGTGATGCTCGTGGTGGAGCAGCGCTTTCAATCACACAATTAACCGGTAAACCAATCATGTTTTCATCGAACGGTGAAAAGCTTTCAGATTTCGATATCTTCTATCCCGACCGTATGGCTTCACGAATCTTGGGTCTTGGCGATGTCGCAACCTTGGCCGAGCAGGCAAAGAAAGCCTTTGATGGAGAAAGTTCTGCACGACTAGAATGTCGAAGTTGCTAGGAATGTTGCCGGGTGCAGGTGGGATGAAGAAGCAGATCGAGAATTTTGATGAATCCGAGATCGTCCGCACTAAATCAATTGTTCAATCAATGACGCCAATCGAGCGTCGCGATCCAAAAGTTCTAAATGGTTCACGTCGTGCACGAATTGCCTTGGGCGCCGGCCGAAAAGTTCAAGATGTAAATTCTTTAGTTGATAAATTCGCAGCGGCACAGAAGATGATGAAACAGATGCGCAGCGGTAAAGGGTTGCCGCCTGGAATGGGTATGCCACCAGGTGCGCCCGCACCTGCTCAGAAGGTGAGCCAGCAGCCAGCTAAGAAGAAGTCCAAATCTGGAAATCCCGCCAAACGCGCCTTGGAGGAGAAGGGCTAAAGCCCTGCTCTAACCACGCTCGGATTTCGCATCTACACGCGTAGATGGCAAGATTAGCCTCCTGTTGAGGGGCCCTCTACCCCCACAACATCCATATCCACAGTTGTATCGAATACATGCGCACCCCGCTGCATAGTTATTTGAGGCGACACACTTTTTAGGAGCACTACTTCTTTGTCTACAAAAATTCGCTTAATGCGCATGGGAAAGATCCGCACACCATTTTTCCGCATCGTCGTAACAGATTCACGTAAAGCACGTAACGGACTTTCAATTGAAGAAATTGGTCGTTACGTTCCAGGACAAGAGCCATCAATCATGGAAGTTAACTCAGAGCGCGCGCAGTACTGGCTCGGAGTCGGCGCACAACCAACTGCCGCTGTAGAGGCGATCTTTAAGGTCACTGGCGATTGGCAGAAGTTCAAGGGTCTTCCTGGAACTGAAGGAACACTTAAATTTGCAACACCAAAGCCAGCTAAGAGCATCGCTTACGAAGCCGCTGTTAAGCAAGCAATGGATGAACCAAAAGAAGGCGCAACAACTCTTAAGAAGAAAGCACAAGAGAAGTTAGCTGCTAAAGCAAATCCAGTTGTAGAAGAAGAAGTACCAGCAGCAGTAGTTGCCGATGAGACACCAGTTGTTGAAGCAGTAGTTGAAGAGACACCTGCTGCTGATGCACCCGTTGCAGAAGCGAGTGCTGAGTAACAATGATGGATGAAGCCCTCGAGCATTTAGTAAAGGGAATCGTCGATAATCCTGAGGATGTCGTTGTGAAAGAGAAGACACATCGTCGCGGTACAACTCTAGAAGTTCGAGTTAACCCTGAAGATATCGGCAAGGTCATTGGTCGCAATGGTCGTACCGCAAAAGCTCTTCGCACTGTTGTTAGTGCGCTCGCAGGTCGCACGATCCGCGTCGATCTCATTGAGACCGACGAAGGTCGCTAACTACAACGATGCGCTTGCTCGTGGGGCGAATAGGTCGCGCTCACGGAATTCTTGGTGAAGCAACGATTGAAGTTCGAACTGATGACCCAGAAACTCGTTTTGCTATTGGTGCGCGCGTTCAAACGGATAAGCATGGCGAACTAAAAATCATCTCGGGCAGAGTTCACAATGGAATTCTGCTCCTTGGTTTTGAAGGTATTACCGATCGCAATGGGATCGAAAAATTCAAAGATACTTTGCTCTATTCCGATGTCGATATTGATGCCGCAAGTGATGAAGAGGATGACTATCACGTTCTCCAACTCATTGGATGTATCGCATATTTGGAAAGCGGCGAGAAATTCGGTGAAGTCACCGATGTAGTCAATCTTCCAGGTCAAGATCTATTGGCAATCACTAC
>JAPLBI010000180.1 GCA_026392815.1 Actinomycetota bacterium | reverse complement strand
TAGTTTGCGCCATTCTTTGTAAACCTCGTGAACTTCATTGCGATCAAATAGCACGTTTGTGCCGTTGGCCAGGTCGAGCTCTTTATGGCTGGCATAACGTGGTTGGCTCTGTAGCGGTTCTGATAAATCTTTCTTCATCGCGTGTGCCACATCGATGCGGAAACCGTCAACGCCACGATCGGCCCAGAATTTAAGTGTCTTCAGGAAATCTTCTTCGATTTCGCGGTTATCCCAGTTGAAATCAGGTTGTTCTGGAGCAAATAAATGGCAGTACCACTGGTTATGTTTGCCGCCCATCTTTGATTCGTGGGTCCCAGCACTTGGCGCAAAGTGTGATGGCCAATCAGTTGGTGGAAGTTCGCCATTAGCGCCCTTGCCATCGCGGAAAATGTAACGATTTCGTGCTGCAGAACCAGGCTTTGCGGCTAGCGCTTCTTTAAACCACACATGCAAATTTGAAGAGTGGTTAGGGACGATATCTACAAAGATGCGAATTCCGGCATCGTGTAACTTTGCAAGCATTTCATCAAAGTCGGCAAGTGAACCAAGTTTTGGATCAACATCACGGTAATCATCAACATCGTAACCACCATCAACTAGCGCGGATGGGAAGAAAGGGGATAACCAAACTGCATCAAGGCTTAGCGAAGATAGGTAATCGATCTTTGAGGTAATGCCTTTAATATCACCAAGACCGTCGCCGTTTGAGTCTTTGAAAGAGCGTGGGTAGATCTGATAGATAACAGCCTGACGCCACCAATTTTTATCTTTAGATAAAGACATTTTTCTCTTTCTTATTTATTTAAGGGTTACTTGACTGCGCCTTGTGAGATACCAGAGATAAATTGCTTTTGTAGAACTAGGTAGAAGATAACAATTGGAATTACAGCTAAAACAAGTCCGGCCATGGCTTGTCCGTACTCAATAGAGTACTGGCCATAGAAGAGATAAGTAGAAAGCGGCAAGGTCTGCGTTTCATTGGTTAGTACAAGCCGCGGTAATAGGAAATCATTCCAAATCCAGAGCGCATTGATAATTGCAACAGTTGCGGTGATGGGACGCATCATCGGGAAGATAATCTTCCAGAATGCGACCATATCCGATGCGCCATCAATCGAAGCTGCTTCATCAATTTCGGTTGGAATTGTGGAGATAAAGCCGTGATAAAGGAATGTGGATAGAGCAACGCCAAATCCGATGTAGAAGAAGATCAGTGCTCCACGGTTGTTCCACGAAACAAACTGAGCGAAGCGCGCCATAAATGGGATCATCAACGCTTGGAAAGGCACGATCATTGATGCCACAAGTACTAGGAAGATGTACTTAGTTAGCTTTGTTTTGGTGCGCGCTAAGTAATAAGCCAACATCGATGAAAAGATAATTAGTAGTGAAACGCTAAAGACGGTGATGATTATTGAATTCGTTAGAGATCTGAAGAAGTTCATCTTCGTGTAGGCCTGCTGGAAGTTCTCCCAAGTTATTGAAAGAGGGATCGCCAGCGGGTTGGCCAAAATGTCATATTTGAGCTTCAGTGAGTTTACGAAGACCAAGAAAAATGGGAAAACGTAGGCAAAAGCCAGTGTGTAGCCAACAAGGAAGGTGGTTCGTTTGCCCCAGCGTGCTCGTGTACTCATCGCTGAACCTCGTATCTCTTAGAGACTGTCACTTGGACCAAGGCGGCAAGGGCCACGATCAAGAACATTACGACCGCCTTTGATTGACCGGTGCCAAAGTTTCCGTTGGCGAAAGCATCTTGGAAGATGTGGAGCGAAATAAGTTCGGTAGTGCGGAACGGGCCACCGCCGGTGAGCGCGACGTTTACGTCGTAGGCCATAAAGCCACCGCGCAGCGTCAAAAAGAGCGCGATAGTGAACGCCTGAGCCATCAAAGGAATTTTGATTGTAAATAAGGTGCGCAGAGGTGAAGCGCCGTCGATTTGCGATGCTTCAAGGACATCGTTTTCGATTGAGATAAGTCCGGTGATGTAAACAATCATCATGTAACCAGATGATTGCCAGACGGTCACAATGATGAGCGCCCAAAATGCTTTATTTGTGTCCTGTAGCCAAGACTGTTTGAAAAGTTCCCAATCGTATTTATTTGCGAGAGCAACTATTGCGCTGTTAAAGATAAATTGCCAAATAACTCCGAGGACTACTCCACCGACGAGGTTGGGCACGAAGAAGAATGTGCGCAGAAAATTAGCGCTTTTTAATTTGGATGTAACGATAAGAGCCAGTCCAAAAGCAACGGCGTTAACTAAAACCAAGGAGACGACTACGAATAGCGCTGTAAATCTCAAAGTCGACCAAAAAGTTGGGTCCTGAAATGACTCTGCGTAATTGCTAAATCCAACTAACTTTGTTGTTTCAAATCCATCCCAATCAGTAAAGGTGTAATAGACACCGTTTACAAAAGGAACGACGAGAACAATAGAAAAGATAGCAAGTGGAACGCCAGCAAATTTCATGAATCTCTTCATGGATCTCGCTGATTTCACTTGGATCTCCTAATTCTTTCTCGCTTTAAGTAAATCATCCTGAGGCGGGTTGCCCCGCCTCAGGATGATTTTATTTACTTTTTATTAACTTAGATATGGGTGTGCGAAATTACTTCGCTGCTCCACGCCAAGTCTTTGTTGAGCCCTTCCATGCATCTTGGATCGCCTTAGCAAGGTCAGCTGCGCTGATCTTGTCGGTGAAGTACTGCTGCATAGATACCTTTCCAACTGTCTCTTGGAGACCTGCTGGGTAGTAGGTGTTGATCCACTCAAGTGTCTTTCCGCCATCAACATACTTCGCGATATCGCGAGCCATGCTTGTAGCTGGCTGAACCTTGAAGCCCTTGTAAACAGGAATGAATCCCATTCCGCCATCAGTTACAGGATCAGCAACGAAACGCTGTCCGGTTGGTGATGTGTAGAGCCATGTAAGGAAGTCAACTGCACCATCGCGCTCAGCCTTTGTTGACTGCTTTGCATCGATCATGAAGTAACCAGGTACACCAACTGGAATTGAATCATTTCCGTATGTTGATGCGGTTGTGCCTGTTGGAAGAGGCATGATTCCGAAATCGGTGCCCTTTGCAGCAGTCATCAAGTTTGGCTCAGTCCAGTTACCTTGGAACATGAATCCGAAATCTCCGCTTGCAAGTGCTGCAATTGAAGCATCGTATTCAGTGTCTGTGAGGTTAGCTGGTGATGAGTTGTACTTCTTTAGAAGATCGTATGTAGCAAGCCAGTTCTTAAATGCTGGATCTGCTGAAAGGTTCTTCTTTCCATCTGAAAGCTGATCTAGAACTGCTAGACGTGCTTCGTGTGTCTTGCCAGCGTTTGCATGGAAGATGTTTGTGAAGTGTGCACCAAGTGACCACCAGATAGCTGAGAAGTGAAGTGGCTTCTTTCCATCTGCCTGAAGCTTCTTAAATGCTGCTTCTAGATCTGTACGTGTCTTGATCTTTGTAACATCAATACCAGCAGCCTTGATTACCTTCTTGTTGTAAAGAAGTCCGAAAGCTTCAGCTGTTGATGGAACACCAACCTGCTTGCCGCCAACCTTGCAGCTTCAAGAAGTCCTGGTGAAACAAGCTTTACAAGCTTTGTTCCCTTCCAGTCCATGACTTTGTCAGCCATGTCAGGAATCTCTTGAAGTGTGTACATGATTGTTGGTGCATCATTTGCAGCATACTTTGGGGTTACGTTCTGAAGGAATGTGATGTTGCGATCACCAGGGATCGACTTAAGTGTGTAGCAGTTCTGGCTCTTGTTGTAAGAGGCGACTGCAGCCAAGAATTGATCTTGGATTTCGATCTTGATTGTTCCGAGCATTGTCACAGTTGTCTTCTTTGCACATGTTGCTGCTGTAGCAGTTGGCGCTACAGAAACAAGTGAAAGTGCAACTGCTGAAGCGATTAGAAGCGCTCCGAGCTTTGTCTTCTTCATATATTTCCTCTCAAGGGGTAGCCGGTAGAGAGTTACCGACTGATTTGAGGGGAAAAATACACGAGGCAAAGAATTAAAAATCGGATAATTGGGGCTTGGCTCGTAACGATGTAATGACATTTTCAGTCTTTTTTGCAGGTTTTTGCAGTGCTGTGCGGGGCTTTAGCGGCGTGGCGCGATAGCCCGAACGGCGATCGAACGGGGCGGCTGGCAGCCCTCGGCGATCTCGAAAGAAACGCTGCGGTCCTGCCCGGTAAGAAATAACAGATCCGTTATAACAAGACTTCCGCCTGCAGCGAAGATTTCAACTGATCCGCTTCCAACGATCGCGCAGATATCAAAGGTATTTTCAACGCCAGTGTATCGAGCGCTGTGAATGTGCGTTGAGGCGATTTCATTCCACGCGTTGCTGCGATCTACGAAAATAGATTTGCTTTTAGCGTCGTAGCCAAACTCAAAATAACTTCCGGCATCCGACATTACGCGAAACTTTGTTGAAAGGCCTTCGCTTGTCGAAACAGTTGCTTTTATCTGTAAGAGCTCTGCTTTCTTTCCTGCAGTTAATTTCTCACCAAGATAGTTATCTAACTCTGCAATTGGATTTGCAGCAAGTGAAATCTTTCCATCTTTGGTTATCAGTGTTAGCTCGCGCGGAAGCGTCATCGCACCGCGCCATGGTGATGTTGGAAAGCCGTGTGCATATTCCCAGTTGTTCATCCAGCCGATAAAGACGCGGCGCTGGTTTGGCGCATCGTTAAATGTGACACCGGCGTAATTGTCGCGGCCGTAATCTAACCAATTAGTTTTTACATCATCGGCAATGAATTCTTTCCCGTTCCAATCGCCAATAAAATATTGTGTTCCAGATCCGCCGTTTAAACCACCTGGGTTAATTGAAATTAACAAAACCCATTTGATTTTCTTTTCATTGCCATCGACAAATAACGGGAATAAATCTGGACATTCCCAATCGCCATCGTCAGCGCCAGCTGGGCCAAAGTCACTTAAATGCGCCCAGTTCTTTAGATCTTTTGATGAATAGAAAGAAACTTTTCTTTCCTTGGGAAGAACAACGGTCATTAACCAAGATTCTGTTGTTCTATCCCACATCACTTTTGGATCGCGGAAGTGGTTTAGTTGTAGATCAAGAACCGGATTGCCTTCATATTTAACCCAGGTTAAACCTTCGTCGAGGCTATACGCCAGGGCTTGCGCTTGATGTGAATCATCATTCTTGTGCGCTGTGTAAATAGCGACCATGGCCGGGTTTTCTAAAGTGCCAAAGCCTGTTGTATTGAAGTAATCAACTACTGCGCTTCCCGAAAAGATTGCGTAAGAGTCATCGCAAGCAATTGCAACCGGTAGCTCATTCCAGTTAATCAAATCTTCGCTAACTGCATGTCCCCATGACATGTTGCCCCAAATATTTTCGAAGGGGTTGTGTTGGAAGAAGAGGTGGTATTTACCTTTGTAGTAGATCAACCCATTTGGGTCGTTCATCCAGTTGCGCTCAGGGGAAAAATGCAACCCTGATCTTGAGTGCGAAGACATGGCGCGTACCTTATCCTCAAGGTATGGATTTCTTACAAACCGTAAACTTTTTTGACGCGAATTCGATCATCTCTACGCTTGGCTTGATCGGTGTTCTCGGCATAATTTTTATGGAAACTGGACTATTAATTGGTCTGGTTTTTCCTGGAGGAGAAGTAGTTTTCTTCGCAGGTATGGCCGCATCAGATGCTGGCGCCAAAATTTTGGGCGAAGCAAAGTTATCGCCGCTCTTACTATTTACACTCGCACCAGTAGCTGCAATTGTGGGCGGCGAAGTTGGATATTGGTTCGGTAAGAAATATGGCAGAAAGTTCTTCGAACGCCCTGATAGTCGATTCTTTAATCAGAAGATGGTTAGAACTGTTGAGAAGTGGTTAGTTAAATACGGGCCAAAGAAAGCTCTTGTTATCGGGCGCTTTATCCCATTTGGGCGCACCCTGATCAATCCAATCTGCGGAGTAGTGCAGTTAGATAAAAAGACTTTCTCTACCTGGAACGCAATCGGTGCGATTATCTGGACGCAAGTTGCGATTGGAATCGGTTATTTGTTAGGCGATGCTTTAAGTACGAAGGCTAATACTTATCTCTATGGAGTCGTCGGAGTAATTGTTCTTATTACCGCAGCGCCTATGGCTTTAGAAGTGTTTAAAGAGTGGCGCACTAAACGCCACTTAAGTTAATTTCTTAAAGACCTAAATCTGCGGGTTGAAACGCTGCGCGGTATTCGTACCCAGCATCAATAATCGCTTGCTTTGCGCCGCGTTCAACGATCACGGCAACACCAACCACAATTGCACCGGCTTCCTTAAGCGCTTCAACTGCGGTTAATACAGAACCGCCAGTTGTCGAAGTATCTTCAACTGCCAAGACGCGCTTTCCAACAACATCTGGACCTTCAATGCGACGTTGCAATCCATGCGCTTTTTCCGCTTTGCGGACCACGAATGAGTTAATTTTTTTGCCGTTGCGCGCAGCCACATGCATCATCGCTGTTGCAACAGGATCTGCGCCAAGTGTTAAACCACCCACTGCCTCGTAATCAAGGTCTTTAGTTAGTTCGAGCATTACTTCGCCGACGAGTGGGGCAGCAACATGATCGAGGGTCACACGACGAAGATCTACGTAGTAGTCAGCTTCTTTGCCCGATGAAAGTATGACTTTTCCGTGAACAACGGCCTTGTTTTTGATCTCTTCTCGGAGAAGTTCGTGTGAGTTCATGTGGCAACCTTACATTGTTCACCTGTGCCACATACTCTCTTTGCATGGATCTGAAGCGCCTTGAGACCGCTCGTCTCTTTCATCGTTTTGGATTTGGCCCGCGCCCTGGCGAATTTGAAGCCGCGCTTAAAAACGGGGTTGAGAAAACTCGCTCTGAACTACTTGCAAAATCAAAGAATGAAATCGCTGTTACTCCGCCGGTATTAATTGATTTAGGAAAACGTCCTGAGGCTAACAGTCCAGATACTGCCGCGTTCTCGCAAAACTTGCGCGCACAAACCACCTCTCTCTCCAAATGGTGGCTAGATCAAATGGTGGCTTCAGAAAATCAACTCCACGAAAAGATGGTCTGGTTCTGGCATGGACATTGGGCAACATCGATTGGAAAAGTTAATTACGCGCTGCCGATGTACAACCAGAATTTAACATTTAGAAAATATGCGTTAGGAAACTTTAGTGATTTCGCATCTGCGATGTTTTTTGATGGCGCGCTTCAAATCTGGTTAGACGGTGGAGAAAATACTTTAAAGGCGCCAAATGAAAATCTGTCGCGCGAAATGATGGAGCTTTTTGTACTTGGGGTTAATCGTTTCTCCGAAATGGATGTGCGCGAGTTGGCTCGAGCATTTACTGGATATCAAATTCCTCGCAGCACTGGCGAAGTAGTTTCAGTTCCGCGGCGCAGAGACACCGGTGCGGTTACGGTATTAGGTAAAACTGGCGTTATGTCTCCTGAAGAGGTAATTAGACACTTGGTAGCACAGCCAGATTGTGCGAAGTTCATTAATGAGCGAATTTGGTACCGATTCATCTCATCTACTGCGCCACTGTCTGAGAGCAATCCTTCGATTGCGGCATTCGCTAGTCGAGATATCTCAGCACTTATTAAGTCGATGGTTGAAAGTAAAGCTCTCGCAAACCCTGAATATTCCTTGGTTAAATCACCAATTGAATGGTTTATCGCCGTTTGCCGTGCCTTTAATTTAACGCCATCACAAATGAACTCGCAGAATAAGATAAATAGTTACCTCGATAAATTGTCACAAATCCCATTTTCTCCGCCAAATGTAGGTGGTTGGCCAACTGACGAGGCTTGGCTTAGTTCAGCGAGTGCGCAATTCCGGCTTGCCTTTGCGACTTGGATTTCTTCACAAATAGATGTTTCACAACTCACTTTGATAATACCCGAGCGAAGAGTTGCATATCTGGCAGATGTATTAGGAGTTGTTGAGTGGTCACCACGCACAACGTTTGCACTTCGCGAAGTTCGCAATAACCCAGAGCGCTTAATTACCTTAGCGATCTGTAGTCCAGAATATGTGGTGAGCGCATGATTGAAAAACCAGTTTTCTCTCGCGAGCAATTAGGTATGACGCGCTTTACGCGCCGCCAATTCCTTAAATACTCTGGCGTATCCGCGGCCGCAACATCTGTCTTATCACTTGATGATGTTGCAAATGCTGCGATTACCCGTCCGCTTCCTTTAGGTACACCGATTCTTGTTGTCGTAACTCTTTACGGTGGCAACGATGGTTTAAATACCGTAATTCCATATAAGGATCCCGCTTACTTTGCTGCGCGTCCTGATCTAACTTACGAACCAGAGTCGCTTAAACCCTTCTATGACAGGCTTAAAGGGGCTATGGGATCAAAAGAAGGTGGCGATTGTTCGTGGTGTTGGTTATCCAAAACCTGATCGTTCACATTTCTCTTCTATGGCAATTTGGCAGACCGGTTCTCCGCAAACCCATCTAAACACTGGTTGGTTGGGGCGTTGGTTAGATTCCCAAAAAGTAGATCCGATGACTGCAATTAGTTTAGGAAGCGTTCTACCTCCACTTTTAGCTGGAAAAATACAGAGCGGCTCGGCGTTGCCACTTGGCGGTTTGATAATTCCGTCAGGCCAATTTGCGAAAGCATGTCAGCGCTTAAGTGCGCCTTCGCAGAAAGATAGCCCGCTAATGGCTGCTGCTGCGACATCGATGCGCAATTTATTTAACGTCTCCGGAAGTATTACTCCAGTTCTTTCACAACCAGCCCCAATGTCTGATGATCTTCCGACAATTTCAGGAGGCAACGCAGGCGGAGATTCAAATCTGACGCAACAGTTAAATCTCGTTGGAAAGTTAATTGCTTCTGGTGCGCCAACAAAGGTTTGGTCGGTATCCCTCGGTGGCTTCGATACCCACGCAAATGAAGCAAATGCCCAAGCTTTACTCCTTGGCACTGTCTCGTCTAGCATCACTAAGTTTCTGAGCCAGATGAAAGCATCTGGTCGTTCTAAAGATATTACCGTCATGGTTTATAGCGAGTTTGGACGTCGTGTTAAGGCAAATGGTTCTCAAGGTACAGACCACGGAAGCGCTGGCCCAATGTTCTTAATTGGAGATCGCGTAGAGGGTGGTTTCTATGGGGATCAGCCATCTCTTACAAAGTTAATCGACGGCGACTTAGCTGTTACTACTGATTTCCGTGATGTTTACTCGACGGTGATTGAAAAAGTTTTGGGTACACCGGCAGAGAAAATTTTGGGTAAATGGTCAGGGCGCGTAAACGCAATTAAAAGCGTTTAACGCTCTTCTTCGTAAACGATCACTTCGTTCTTCTTTCGAACCGCAAGTCCTTTTGGTGGATTCTCTGTAAGAAGAGCATCAACTTCTATTCGAAGTTGTGCAACTTCGATCGCCATATTGGCCATTGCAGATTCGAGTTCAATTATTCGTTTAATTCCTGCATGGTTAATGCCTTCACCAGTTAAGCGCTGCACCATGCGAAGTGATGCGATATCGCGCAATGAATAACGGCGATTGCGACCAACAGTGCGGTTAGGCGAAACTAAACCTAAGCGGTCGTATTGGCGAAGCGTTTGTGGATGTAGACCAGAAAGTTCAGCAGCAACAGAGATGACGTATAGACCTGCTTCGTCATCCGGTTGCTGGTTATCTAAATTTTTCCGATTTTCCATATTTTCATTGCCGCTCATTGCAGCGCCTTTGTGTTAAATTCTTTACGCACTTCTTGATCGGCTGTTGCTTCAGCATATTTCTTTAACGCCTCTAGTGCTTCACCCTCAACGCGTTGTGGAACTTGTACTTCAATAGTTACAAGTAAATCTCCGACGGTTGCGCCCTTAGTGATTCCGCGACCTTTAACGCGTAGAACACGTCCATTTGAAGTTCCTGGTGCGATGCGCAATGTGACATCATCGCCAGTAAGCGTTGGAACTTTAATATCTCCGCCAAGTGCTGCTTCAGTAAATGTAACTGGAACTGTTAGCGCGATGTTCTCGCCTTTACGTGAAAAAATAGCGTGGGGCTTTACGTGTAGCAAGATAAACAAATCTCCAGGTCCAGCATCACCTTTAGAACCTTTTCCTTTAACGCGAATCTTTGCGCCATCATTTACACCTGAAGGAACTCGTGCTGAAATATTTTGCGATGATCCACCATCTGCAGATAAACGAAGTTCTAAAGTTGTACCGAAGGCAGCTTCTTTAAAGGTAATTGTTGCCTCGGTTTGGAGATCTTGTCCCTTACGCGGACCACGTCGACCGCCGCCACCAAATAAGTTAGCGAAGATATCTTGAGGATTGCCGCCACCGAAGATGTCAGAGAAATCTCCGCCTTGGAAGTTCTGTCCACCTTGTGGTGCACGCATTCCACCGCGTACGAACATATCTCGCGCTTGATCGTATTCAGCGCGTTTCTTGCCATCAGACAAGATGTCATAAGCCTCAGATACTGCTTTGAACTTCTCTTCCATTGCTGCATCACCCTTAGTTTTATCAGGGTGCAATTCGCGCGCTAAAGATCGGTATTTCTTCTTGATCTCATCGCCACTGGCAGATTTGCCAACACCGAGGATCTTGTAGAAATCCTTTTCGTAAAGGTCTTTAGCGGCCATGGAAAGTAGTTACTCCGCAGGCGTTTCGGCTGGATCGGTAACTGCAACGCGAGCAGGGCGCAGGATACGTTCTTTAAATTTATATCCTGGCTGCAAGATCTTTGTTGCAGTCGGCACCTTTACATCGGCACTTGTGTCATGCAGAAGCGCTTCGTGAATTTGTGGATCAAATTCTTCTCCGGCGGTGCCGTACTTTTCTAAACCAAGTCGGGTTGTAGTTGCGATGATTTGATCTGCAACAGATTTAAATCCACCAGTTAACTCGCCGTGTTCGGTTGCGCGTGCAATGTCATCGAGGGTGGCAAGAAGTTCAGTTAAAACTCCACTAATTGCTAGCTCGTGAGCAACTGCGCGATCGCGTTCTACACGTTTGCGATAGTTGGCATATTCAGCCTGGAGTCGTTGTAGATCAGCGGTGAGCGCTGCCACCGGATCAGTCGCCTGAACCGGGGCAGCCTCCACTGCATCATCTTGCGTTTGTTGCAAAGCGTCATCGGCTTCTGTTTGAGTTGTGCTTTCTGATGTCATTTAGTTGATACCAAATTCGCTGCGCGGCATTTTTATGCCTTGCTCTGACATTACTTAGCGCCTTCGTCTTCTACTACTTCAGCGTCTTCAACACCTTCTTCAGATGCTGCACCGTCACCAGCTGCGGCTCCTGCTGCGGCATACAT
>JAPLBI010000057.1 GCA_026392815.1 Actinomycetota bacterium | reverse complement strand
GAGGGCGATGTTGATATTCGTTGCCCAAATACCCAGAGCTGTCCAGCGCAGTTACGTGAGCGCATTTACTACATCGGCTCACGCGCCGCGCTAGATATTGATGTGATGGGTTATGAAGCAGCAAACGCGCTATTAACCGATGCGATCATTATTGATGAATCAGATCTATTTGGTTTAACTGCGGATAAGTTAATGCGCTCTGAATTCTTTACCAAGAAAGATGGCAGCGCTGGAAAGAATATTGAAAAGTTACTGGCCGCTCTGGAAGAGGCTAAGTCACGTCCACTTTGGCGGGTAATCGTTGCGCTCTCTATTCGCCACGTAGGACCAACGGCTGCACAAGCCTTAGCAAATACCTTTGGAGATATGCACGCGATCGCCAAGGCAAATGCGCAAGAACTTGCTGACATTGATGGCGTTGGAGAAACAATTGCCCAATCAATCATCGAATGGTTTGCCGTTGATTGGCACCGCGAAATTATTAAGAAATGGGAGAAGGCCGGTGTATTAATGCAGGCGCAAGCAGCTGTAGATCTTCCGCAAACTTTGGCAGGACTTACCTTTGTTGTAACCGGCGGGCTCGAGAAATTCACACGCGATTCGATCGCCGAAACAATTACCGCCCACGGTGGAAAACCTGCAAGTTCAGTCTCTAAGAAAACAGATTATGTGTTGGTCGGCACAGATCCTGGTTCCAAGTTGGCCAAGGCCCAAGAACTCGGCCTCACCATCATCGATGAGGCGCGCTTTTTAGAGTTACTAGACGGGCGGGGGTAGTCTTTACCCATGATCAACCAATCAGCTTTGACCAACCTAGCCTCTGAAACCGTACGCGAACTTCCAGCATCACCAGTGGCTTTCGGCGTCGGCTCTTTTATCGTCTTTGTAGTCTTTCTCTATCTAGTACTTCGTCTAGATCAATAATTTTTCTCACTAGGGAAATTTCATTTGGCAAAGATCGCTATCTACGGCGGAACATTTGATCCTATTCATTTAGGTCATCTTCACGTTATTACCGAACTATTAACTCGTGAGATAGCAGATCGAATTCTTTTAGTTCCAGCAGGACAGCCCCGCTTGCGAGATCAAGAACCTGTTGCAGCAGGATCAGATCGTCGCGCAATGTGCCAGGCAGCGTTAAAGGATTTAGCTCCTGAGATTGCTAGCCGTGTAGAAGTAAATCCGATTGAAATTCTGCGCTCAGGCCCGAGTTACAGCATCGATACCGTCTTCGCTGTTGCCCAGACTTATCCAGGAGATCAGATACTTTTGATTTTAGGCACAGATGCCTTTAGCAAGATCGCAGATTGGCATCGCAGCAAAGAATTACAGGATATGGTCGACTTCATTGTTATCGATCGCCCAGACTTTCCAGGTTCGCCGAATCTGGATATCAATGCGCTCAACGTATCTGCAACCGCGGTACGCGCTGGTGAGATAGAAAGTGTTTCACCGCAGGTAGCCGCTTATATAAAGGAGCACAACCTCTATGCCCGCAAGTAAGAGCGTAACCGAGCTAACTCAAGTAGCAGCTCGCGCTGCCGCTGAAAAATTTGGCACAGAGATGATCGCAATTGATCTTTCAGAGCAGATGGTTCTCTCAGAAGTATTTCTCATCGTCACTGGTGCAAATATCCGCCAAGTAGATGCCATTGCAGATGAGGTTGAAGAGAAACTCCGTTTGATAGGTGAAAAGCCGGCCCGCCGCGAAGGCACCGACGAATGGGTGTTGCTTGATTATTCAGATCTAGTTGTACATATCCAAAGTAGCGAACTACGCCGTTATTACATGCTCGATCGCCTCTGGAATGATTGCCCAACAATTGAACTCGATGTCGTAAAGGAAACAGTGGCAGATGGCAGGTAAGAACAATCGCATTCTGCTCTGGCGCCATGGCCAGACTGATTGGAACGTTGTTAACCGTTTTCAGGGACACTCTGATATCGAGTTAAATAACGTTGGAATTTACCAAGCACAACTTGCCGCACCGATTATCGCCGGCATGGAGCCAACTGCAATTTTAAGTAGCGATTTATCACGTGCGCGCGTTACCGCATCAAAACTTGGCGAGATCGTAAATATGGAAGTACTAGTTGACGAACGTTTACGTGAAACTAACGGCGGACACTGGGAAGGTAAGACCGGTGCTGAAAACCGCGCTGCAGATCTGGAAAATTTTGTTCGTTGGATCGATGGCAACGATAACCCTGCTGGAACTATTGGTGAGAGCCGGAGCCAAGTTGCAGCGCGTGCAAGTGCAGCAATCGATGAGTTCTTAGGCGATAAAGAGAATCAATTAATTGTTGTTGCAACACATGGTGGTACTGCGCGTTGCTTAATTGGCCATTATCTACATCTACCGATGGCGCATTGGGGAAAGATCGGCGGGCTTTCAAATGCGCGCTGGTCTATTTTGCAGACTAGCCCTAAGGGTTGGCACTTAGCCGAACATAACGCCGGCTCTATTCTGGAGCCAGTATTCGGTGAAGAATCTGGCGCTGATGTGCCAGATCACGTGCGCTAGAGTTACCCTCTCGTACAGCACGGGGATATGGCGCAGTTGGTAGCGCGCTTCCATGGCATGGAAGAGGTCAGGGGTTCGAATCCCCTTATCTCCACTCAAGAAACAGAACAGGAAAGTAAATGTCTATCGTCACCACAATTCCACGTGGCTGGAACGCATCAGACATTGGTGATCTCACCGGCAAATCTTTCCTAATCACAGGTGGCACCAGCGGTATCGGTAAAGAAACTGCCCTCGAACTTGCTCGCGCAGGGGCACACGTAACAATCACCGCACGCGATGCCGCCAAAGGCGCTGCAGTCGTTGCCGAGATCGCTAAAGAGCGCGTTGATTTTAAGCTACTTGATTTAGCAGATCTGGCATCAGTTAAGAAATTTGCTAAAGAATTTACCAAGCCTATTGATGTTTTAATTCTTAACGCTGGCGTTATGGCTACGCCATTTTCGCTAAGTAAAGATGGCTTTGAATTGCAGATGGCTACCAATCATTTAGGCCACTTTGCGCTAACTGGTTTGCTTCGCGAAAAAGTCAGCGAAAGAGTTGTCGCCGTATCTTCACAGATGCATCGCGCCGCCCGTATCTCTGGAATTACCTCAGATGATCTGCGCAATCGCGCCCGCGGAATTGGCGCATATAACCCTTGGTCGGCCTATGCCTTAAGCAAACTCGCTAACTTACTTTTCATCCACGAATTCGAGCGTCGCAGTAACCGTAATGATTGGAATATCGAAGCCGTGGCTGTGCACCCAGGCTATGCCGCAACAAATTTAATTAGCGGGGCAACAGTGCAAGATCGCGCTGGCGCACTTGCCAATACGTTATTTGCACAGAGCGCCGGACGTGGTGCGCTACCAACGCTCTGCGCCGCAACTTATCCGGGGCTATATGGCGCCTCATATATTGGACCAGATGGATTTATGGAGATGCGCGGATATCCAAAGCTCACCCGCGCCGCTGCAATTACATACGATCAACAATTAGCGGCGCAATTATGGAGCGTTAGCGAAGAATTGACTGGCGTTACTTGGGGCTAAAGCCCGATAAACTAACTTAATGACCACTCCACGCGATGAACAAACGCATGCTGCGTATGACTTCGCCTATGTGCAGGAAAAGTGGCTTCCAGTTTGGGACAAGTTAGAGCCATTTAAATCAGGTCGCGCAGACGATAAGCGCCCTAAGAAATATGTCTTAGATATGTTTCCTTATCCATCAGGTGATCTACATATGGGCCACGCTGAGGCATATGCACTTG
>JAPLBI010000086.1:1782-2746 GCA_026392815.1 Actinomycetota bacterium | reverse complement strand
ATAACAACGCCAACTAAGACATCGCGATTATGTGCGAGACCGAAACAGAATGAAGTCCAAGGTAAACGGTTTGCAAAGTTAGTTGTTCCATCGATTGGATCGAGATACCAAGATGGAGTATCGGCAAGGTAAGCACCGCCCATCTCTTCGCCAACGAAGTTATGTCCAGGCAGGTTTGCCGCAATTACTTCACGGACATGGGCTTCGATCATTACATCAATCTCGGTAACGATATCGGCGGCATTTGTCTTTAACTCAATTTTTCCAGGATCCATATTGCTAGCGACTAGAATCGCCCACTTGCCTAGATCGCGGGCGATAACCATCGCGCGGTCTAAATCAATATCTTCTAACTTCATCTTCCTTGGTCCACCTGTATCCGTGGTTGGATTTTCAGCGATCACCTTTTGTAATTGAGTTAATTGATTAGAGGTAACTGAATCAACGCCGATAGCTGCTGCCCAGCGCATGGTGGCCTCGTCATCAACCGTCCAGACTGCAACTTTAAAACCTGATTCGTGGAGTGCCTTAACAGACTTCTGAGTAACAAATGAGTAATGCAAATTTATAAATTCGGGCTGCAAAATATCGGTCTCAGCCTTTGTAGGAAGCGCCAACTTATCCCACGGCATCCAGATGCGAGCTTTTGGTGATAGCGAACGGATCGTGCGCATTCCATCGAAATTTCCGCACCAAAATATTTGTTCTTCAGGAAGTGGGCCACCGGCAACAACCTCATAGGTTGGCTTTGCTGGCTCTGGTTGTTCCATGTCGATCATCAAAATTGATTTGCTACCGACAAATAACTTTAAGACATCAATTAATAGCGGAATACGATCTTGGCCATGGCCGAGTTGAGATATCTGTGCCCAATCCATCTCGGTGCTCGCTTTGGAAATTCCCCACAAGCGCTCCAGGTTTGAGTCATGTAGAACAATTACCTTGCCATCGCGTGTTATGCGAA
>JAPLBI010000086.1:0-1761 GCA_026392815.1 Actinomycetota bacterium | reverse complement strand
ATTGCGCTTTGGATAGCAACAATTGTATTTTCACGAAAGCGGCTGGAATCTCCGCGATGTGCGCAGGCAAAAGTTTTGGATTTAGATTCAGACATGGGTTAAGCAGTTCTAACTAGCTTGCCATCCTTGTAAATCAGAGCTTTATTTATCTTTGCAAAGCCAGTATCGCCAACTTTTGGAACATCGACTGAGATAAATGCACGAAATGATGCATCGGCACGCTTTAAATAGACCTCATGGAAATGGCCACGCGGAACAACTAATTCGACCGTTGCTGGGAAACTTCCTGGTACTTGGGTCTTTGAGAACGCGACATCTTCGGGGCGAATTCCAACAACTTCATTGCCTGCAATAACTTGTCCGTCACCAAAACTTCCTTCAATGCGATTTAAGCTTCCGATAAAGTTGGCAACATATTCGGTTGCTGGTTGATCATAGAGTTCTTGCGGAGTGCTGAACTGTTCGATACGTCCATCGTTCATAACTGCGATGCGATCAGAGATAGAGAGGGCTTCATCTTGATCGTGGGTCACAATCACAGTTGTAATTCCGAGGCGACGCTGTAGATCTCGGATATCTTCACGAACCTTCACGCGCAACTTAGCGTCAAGGTTGGATAGTGGCTCATCTAGAAGCAAGATATCTGGCTCTTGAACTAACGCACGTGCTAGCGCTACGCGCTGTTGTTCTCCACCAGAGATCTGTCCTGGGCGAGAATCTTTATGGTGCATCAAATTAACAACTTCAAGTACTTCGTGAACTCGCTTTTCGATCTCGGCTTTACCCATCTTGCGGATCTTTAGCGGGTAAGCAACATTTTTAAATACTGTCATATGTGGCCAGAGCGCATAGTTCTGGAAAACCATCGCACTAGGGCGCTTTTCCGGACTTAGGTTAGTTACATCTTTACCTTCCAGATTTACAGTGCCTTTTTCAGGGATTAAGAAGCCAGCGATCATGCGAAGGGTTGTTGTCTTACCGCATCCTGATGGGCCTAGCAGTGAGACCATCTCGCCTTTTTCAACAGTTAAGTTGAGATTATCAATGATGACGCGTCCACCAAGAATCTTGGTTAAGCCAATTAGCTCTAGACCTTGCGTTGCGTTGCTCATTTTAAGCCTTTCGTAGTCATCACTTGATTTGGAAACCTTCTGCTAACTGTCCACCAATAATCTGCTTGCGCGCCAATCCAATCAAAATCACTGAAGGGACTGCCAACAAGATTGAGAAGACCGCTGCAATTTGCACTGGGTAAGTAAGTACCAATGAATACATCTCAGTTGGCATTGTGAAGATCTCTGGAGAACCAACAAGGTATGTACCTTGTGCTTCATCGAAGGCAGAGATAAATGACATAACCATCGCAACTAAAATTCCAGGAGCGGCCATACGTAAGGTAATGCCGCGGAAGACTCGGAATTTAGAAGCACCGGCATCACGTGCAGCTTCTTCTAAGTTCTTTGGGACTGCTGCAAATGCTGCAGCAGGAATCCAGGTCATATAAATGATTGTGCCGAGCAACTGGATGATAATCACACCCAGCATGGTGCCCATCAAGTTAAGTGTGTAGAAGAGCGTCGCAATCGATGCAAAGAGTCCCAACTTTGGAAACGAGTTTGCAGCAAACATACCGATGAGAAATACACGGCGGCCGATGTAGTTATAGCGCGCTGCTGCATATGCCGCAGGAAGACAGATAAACGCTGAGACAAGGACAACTATTGGAGCGGTAATAAATGAGTTACGGATCGCCTCCACCAT
>JAPLBI010000030.1 GCA_026392815.1 Actinomycetota bacterium | reverse complement strand
CTTATATAAATGGTGTGGATGCACCGCGCTTACCTGGCATCACCAATGTGACCTTTCCCGGAACACAGAGCGATTCACTTCTCTTGTTAATGGACTCTGAAAAAGTTTCTTGCTCAACAGGTGCGGCTTGCAGCGCAGGCGTGCACCGTCCCAGCCATGTCTTACTTGCGATGGGCCACACTGAAGTAACTGCGCAATCTTCACTGCGTTTCTCTTGTGGCGCTACCTCAACCGAATCCGATATTGATTTCGCCTTATCCGTGCTTCCCACCGTTATAAATCGCGGCAGAGCGGCGGCTTCCAAATGAAGATAATCGCAGCGATGAGCGGCGGCGTTGATTCTGCAGTTGCCGCAGCGCGCGCAGTTGAAGCAGGGCACGAAGTAATTGGTGTGCATTTAGCTTTAGCTTCAAACCCACAGAAGTATCGTTCTGGGATAAGATCGGTATTCCTTTCTATATCTGGGATATGGCCGAAGAATTTCATCAAGGCGTTGTAGAAAACTTCCTCGCTGAATATGCAGCAGGCCGCACACCTAACCCATGTCTGCGTTGCAACGAGAAGATTAAATTTGCTGCCGTTCTAGATCGCGCAAAGGCGATGGGATTTGATGGCGTTGTTACTGGACACTATGCGCGGACCCAAGAAGGTCCGATGGGCCGAACCCTGCACCGCGCGATTGATCCGCTAAAGGATCAGTCATATGTTCTAGCGGTTTTAAACACCGAACAAATTAGCGGTGCGATATTTCCATTAGGCGATACTGAAAAAGTTGATATCCGCATTGAGGCTGAAGCGCGTGGTTTAGCAGTTGCCCAAAAGCCCGATAGCCACGATATTTGTTTTGTTCCATCCGGTGATAACGCAGGTTGGTTACGCGATCGCTTAGGAAGTGAAACCGGTCCGATCGTTGATCAAACAGGTGCCAAGATCGGTGAACATAAAGGCGCTTACACATACACAATCGGCCAACGCAAAGGTTTGGGACTTACCGTTCCAACTGCCGATGGCTCACCACGCTTTGTTTTAAAGATTGAACCAGTTACAAATACTGTGGTTGTTGGATCGCGTGAAGAGCTAGCAGTTAGCCAGTTGCAAGGCGAGAAAACCATTTGGTGCGGTCCAGCAATTGATGAGAAACCACTTCGCGGTTTTGTTCAGGTTCGCGCCCATGGCGCACCACTTGATTGCACTTATTTCTATGCAGATGGTCGTTTAGTCGCAGATTTAGATAAGCCGCTACTTGGTATCGCCAATGGCCAAGCGATGGTTATTTACGATGGTGATCGTGTCGTGGGCTCAGCAACAATTTGCGAGAGCGCATGAGCAACCAAGCACGCCACCGTATTACCGAGTTAACTAACGAAATCCGCGATCACCAATTTAAATACTATGTTTTAGATGCTCCAACAATCACCGATGCCCAATTTGATGCCCTGCTAAAAGAGTTAGGAGCGCTCGAAGCCAAGCACCCCGAGCTACTTGCACCTGATTCACCGTCTCTAGGCGTTGGCGGAGGATTTGCGACAACCTTTGATCAACACGATCACATCGAAAAGATGATGAGCCTTGATAATGTATTTGATACCCAAGAGCTTGCGATTGGCAAGGTTTCTTACCTCTGCGAGTTAAAGGTAGATGGCCTTGCGATCAACTTACTCTTTGAAGATGGCCAGTTAACTCGTGCGCTTAACCGCGGTAACGGTGTTACTGGTGAAGATGTAACGCTTAACGTTAAAACAATTAAGGGTTTGCCACACGCGCTAAGCGGCAAGAAAGTGCCAACCCGTATTGAAGTCCGCGGCGAAGTCTTCTTCCCGCTGGCTGCCTTTCAAGAGTTAAATGATGGTTTAGAAGAATCCGGAAAATCACTATTTGCTAATCCACGTAATGCTGCCGCAGGTTCACTTCGCCAGAAAGATCCACGCGTTAGCGCATCTCGCCCACTTAGCGTTGTTGTGCACGGCATCGGTGTGCGTGAAGGTCTTACCTTTACCGAACAATCTGCAGCCTATGAAACTTTAAAGGGTTTGGGCTTGCCAACAAGTGAGCGCTTTAAAGTCTGCGGCTCACGCGCTGAAGTTGAGAAATTTATTGAGTACTACAACGAACATCGCCACGATGTTGAACACGAGATCGATGGCGTGGTTATCAAAGTAGATTCAATTGCAGAACAAGAAAAACTAGGCTTTACATCGCGCGCACCGAAATGGGCGATCGCTTATAAATATCCGCCGGAAGAAGTCACTACAAAGTTATTGGATATCAAAGTTAGCGTTGGACGCACTGGTCGCGTTACTCCTTTTGCTTATATGGAACCCGTCAAGGTTGCTGGATCAACGGTTACCAATGCAACTCTGCATAACGCGCAAGAGATCGAACGCAAAGGCGTTCTGATTGGCGATGTTGTAATTATTCGTAAAGCTGGCGATGTAATCCCGGAAGTCCTTGGCCCAGTTCTTGATAAGCGCACCGGTAAGGAACGCGCTTTCGTTATGCCAACGCAATGCCCTGATTGCGGTTCTGCCCTTCGTGCG